>NZ_LAMX01000018.1:0-197037 GCF_001275035.1 Rheinheimera sp. KL1 | reverse complement strand
TTCTTTTGGCGAAGCAAAAGAAAGTATCTCGCCTGCGGCGAAACGCTTTAAAGTAAAAAATGTAGCAATTAAGAACTTAGCTAATCAGCGCTAAAAGACCGTCATTAATCCCTCTGACACCACAGACGGGTGCAAGACCCGCCCCTACAATTTGCAAACAACCCACAAACAACAAGGCCAGCTTGCGCTGGCCCTGAATCATAACTTACTTCTTATTCACCAGATTCGCTCTGGCTTTTAAGATACGGTCCCGTTTGTACTGCTGATTAGGGGTCAGCGTATTACGTTTGCCGGCAAATGGGTTTTCGCCTTCGCGGAATTCAATCCGCACCGGGGTGCCCATCATCTGTAAAGATTTACGGAAATAGTTCATCAGATAACGTTTGTACGAATCTGGCAGATCGTCAACCTGATTACCGTGGATCACGATCAAAGGCGGATTGTAACCACCGGCGTGAGCGTATTTCAGCTTGACCCGACGGCCTTTGACCATAGGTGGCTGGTGATCTTCCACCGCCATTTTCATAATACGGGTTAAAAGCGCTGTACTAACACGACGGGTAGCCGAGTCGAAGGCTTCTTCTACCGATTCAAATAAGTTACCGACACCTGAGCCGTGCAAAGCCGAGATAAAATGCAGGCGGGCAAAGTCGATAAAACCTAAGCGTCTGTCGAGTTCGCGTTTGACATCGTCTTTGATCCGATCGTCCAGACCATCCCATTTATTGACCGCAATCACCAATGAACGACCTGAATTGAGCACAAAACCTAAAATGCTTAAGTCCTGGTCGGAAATACCTAAGCGGGCGTCCAGCACTAAAATCACGACGTTGGCATCTTCAATCGCCTGCAGCGTTTTAATCACAGAGAACTTCTCGACCATATCGTCGATTTTGCCACGACGACGCACACCAGCTGTATCAATCAGCGTATATTCGCGCTCACCGCGGGTCATAGGGATATAAATTGAATCCCGTGTTGTGCCTGGCATGTCGAACACCACCACACGCTCTTCACCTAAAATACGGTTAGTTAACGTCGATTTACCAACGTTTGGACGGCCCACTATCGCCAGCTTGATATGCTGATCCTTCGCCTGGGTAATGTCCTCTTCGCTTTCTTCTTCCTCAAACTCGTCCGGTAGTTCTTCGCCTTTTTCAATAGCGGCAATACGCTGTTGTTGCTGCTCAGACAGCATAGGCAATAAGGCATGTTGCAACAAAGACACCACACCACGGCCATGCACAGCAGCTATTGGATAGACTTCACCCAGCGCCAGACTATAGAAATCTGCTGTGGCTGTATCGGCATCCAAACCATCGGTTTTATTCGCTACTAAGAAGACTTTTTTATTGATACGGCGTAAATGCTGCGCTATCGCATCATCAGCCACCATGGCACCAGCACGGGCATCGACCATAAACAGCACAATGTCAGCTTCGTCTATGGCTTTGAGTGACTGCTCGGCCATTTCTACTTCAATGCCTTGCTCATTGCCGTCGATACCACCGGTGTCGACCACAATAAATTCGTAACCTTCGTATTTGACTGAACCGTATTTACGGTCACGCGTCAGGCCCGGAAAGTCCGCCACTAAGGCGTCACGGGTGCGGGTTAAACGGTTAAATAATGTTGATTTTCCAACGTTGGCTCTGCCAACCAAAGCCACTACAGGTAACATGGTTTTACCTCAAATAAAATTACTATGTATCCTTGTGGATACCGCAGGCCAACTGACCTTCTTACTCTGTCACGCCAGGCTTTTTACAGCCTGGCACTGACCACAATAGCTACACTCTATGAAACAACAAGGCCGGAGGCGATGGTTTATCGGCTCCGACCCTGCTTTATTGTCAACCAGGACAGCTTAAGGCAAGCGTATTAAACTTAGCTCACCATCCCGGGTTTGGATCACTAATTCGTCAGCAGTGCTGACACCCTGCACATAAAAGCCTGAACCATATGTTTCCTGAGCGACAAACTCACCGGTGTTTTTATCCAACCAGAACAAGTTACCTTCGACATCACCTACGGCCAGATAATCTTTATACACTGCAGGTCCGGTCAGGAAATGTTTATGTAAACCTAACTGAGACCATTGCTCTAAACCGTTACGGCGGTCGATAGCAAAAATTTTGCCGACACTGTCGACCAGATAAATGCTATTGCCTTCAACCACCATATCGCGGAAGCTGGCGTATTCACGTTTCCAAATAACACGACCAGTGCGCAGTTCAAGAGCGACCAGCTCACCGTTAAAGGCTATAGCGTAAATAGTACCGTCCATGACGATAGGAGTTGCGTCAACATCCACCATACGGGATAAATCGGTCGCTCCTTTTGGCACAGCAATAGCGGCATCCCATGCCAATACACCTTTGTCAGCTATTAACACTGATACTTTACCAGCGCCACTACCAAAAATAACACCACCACTGGCCATCACAGGTTCACTGGTGCCCCGTAAACTCAGTAATGCGCTTTCCTGTTCATGCATCCAGCGCTGTTCACCTGTGTCCGGGTGCAAGGCAAACATGTAACCCGCTGAGGTATTCACCACTACATAACCATCACCAGCAGCAGGACTTGCAATGACTTCACCTTTGACTTTAACACGCCATACCAACTCACCAGTTTCAGGGTTAAGTGCTACAACATCGCCGTTTTCGGTGCCGACAAAAATTTTGTCATAACCAGCACTGACACCACCGGAAACCCGGGCAGTTTCAGAATTCCAGAATTTCAGGCCATCCAGGAAACTGCCTGTGCCATCGTCACGAACATCAAAGGTCCAAAGACGATCACCAGACTCTTTATCAAAAGCCATGACTAAACCAGCACGGCTGGCTGCAAAAACTTTATCTTTGTAAATCAATGGACGTAGCGCTGAATCATAATGTTCAACCCCATCCCCCACAGAGGCACTCCAAATTTCTTCGGGTTCAATTTTGTTGTCAATTTCCGGGTACACTAATTCTTCTTTAGAAGAACAAGCAGCCAAAGTCGTCAACAACGCCAGCATTAAGCCGATACGGGACTTGAATAACTTCACTCTTACACCTTAAGCAGCAGTTACGTGCGCCAGTTCGTCTAATTTCACTTTCAGAAGTGGATTCTGAGCATCTTTAGTGGCGGCGACAGCAGCCTGATAGGCTGTTTTCGCTTTCGCCAATTCACCTGAGTTCAACAGCACATCGCCTGTCAATTCCTGTTGTTGTGCTTTGAACGCTTCAGGCACAGCTAAAGCCAGAGTTGCTAAAGCTGCTGCGTAATCTTTTTGTTCATTTTGCACACGAGCCAAACGCAGCTGCGCCAGTGCTTTTATTTCTGGCTGTTTAGCTGTGGTCACTACCCAGTTCAGCTGTTTAGCAGCAACAGCGTAGTCTTCTTTTGCTACCGCTTCTTTGGCTGCAACAAAAGCCGCCAGCAGTGCATAGGAAGAGTCACTGTTTTTATCAACAAAGGTCTGGAACTGCGCTAACAACTCTGGGTTATCAGCAGCTTTTTGCTGTTGCTCCAGTAATTTAGTGTAGGCACTTGATGCTGCCATAGTGCTTTCCAGCTGCTGATCCTGAAAATAACGCCAGCCGTACAAGCCACCCAGACCCAAGACCACACCGGCGATAATAGCGGTGCCGTTTTCTTTCCAAAAGCGCTTAATAGCTTCGACTTGTTGTTCTTCGCTGTTGTAAATTTCCATCTTCGATCCCTTTAAACCAGCTGCTTCAGAGCGCTGCTTAATTCAGTCAATTTAATATTTTGTTGTGGTTTTTCTTCTCTGAGCCATTTCAGTGTAATTTCGCCAGCGGCCAGTTCGGTTTCACCTAATAGCAGACCAAGGCTGGCACCAGACTTATCCGCTTTTTTCATTTGTTTCTTTAAATTGCCGCCACCACAATGCGTCATTAAGCGCAGCTCAGGTAACTCATTACGCAGGCTTTCGGCAATAGAAACTGCAGCAAGTTCCGCGCTCTCGCCTAAGGCCATCAGATAAATATCGGTTTGAGGCTGGGCTTCTGGCAATAACTCTAAGGTTTGCAGCAATAATACCAGTCGCTCCATACCTAAGGCAAAACCAACTGCAGGAGTGGCTTTCCCACCCAGCTGTTCCACCAAACCATCGTAACGCCCCCCGGCGCAGACTGTGCCTTGTGAACCCAAGCTGCTGGTGACCCACTCGAAGACAGTTTTGTTGTAATAGTCCAGGCCACGCACTAAACGTGGATTGATCACAAACTCAACACCAGCGGCTTTTAAACGCTTTTGCAGGCCATCAAAGTCGGCTTTGGATTCATCATCTAAATACTCTAACAGCTGTGGCGCCTTACCCAACATCTCCTGCATCACTGGATTTTTGCTATCCAGTACCCGCAGCGGGTTACTGTACATGCGACGTAAGCTGTCTTCATCCAGCAGTTCTTTATGTTGCTCTAAATAGGCGACTAACGCAGCGCGGTAATCCGCACGCGCCTGGTTCGAGCCTAAAGAGTTCAGCTCCAGTGTGACATGAGCAGATAAACCTAAGCTTTTCCACAAACGGGCGCTGAGTAAAATCACTTCAGCATCAATGTCCGGGCCTGCCATACCAAAAGCTTCTAAACCAAACTGGTGGAACTGACGGTAACGGCCTTTTTGTGGACGCTCGTGGCGGAACATGGGGCCCATGTACCACAGGCGCTGCTCCTGGTTGTATAGCAAACCATTCTGATTGGCGGCACGTACGCAAACTGCAGTCCCCTCGGGGCGCAAGGTCAGACTGTCGCCATTGCGATCGGCAAAGGTATACATCTCTTTTTCAACGATGTCAGTCACTTCGCCTATAGAACGCTTAAACAATTCGGTCATTTCGACTATAGGAAAACGAATTTCTTCGTACCCATAGTTGCGCACTGTTTTACGTAAAATCTGTTCTACAAATTGCCATGCCGGAGTATCGGCGGGTAAACAGTCGTTCATGCCACGAATGGCCTGGATATCTTTTGACACGGGTTTTATCTCTTTGTCCAAAGCGGATGATGCAGCGAAGCTACTCAGTCCAGCTGTTTAATTTCAATCAGTCGTTTTTGCTCTTCCAGATACAAACGTACCTGAGCTTCTAATTGTTCTGCGACGTTATTGTTATCAATGCGTAGTTTTTGACGCTGGCCTTTGAGGTAGAAACCACTCATACGGTTTGCCCCTGCCACACCTAAATCAGAGATCAGCGCTTCACCAGGGCCATTAACCACGCAACCAATCACAGAAACAGTCACTGGATCGATCACATCTTCCAGTCGTTGTTCCAGCTCATTCATGGTTTTGATCACATCAAACTCCTGACGGGAGCAACTTGGGCAGGCAATAAAATTAATGCCGCGGGAACGGATACGCAGGGATTTTAAAATATCAAAACCCACTTTCACTTCTTCAACCGGATCGGCCGCCAAAGAAATACGCAAGGTATCACCTATGCCTTCAGATAACAGCATACCAAGACCAATCGCAGATTTGACGGCACCAGCACGGGCACCACCAGCTTCGGTGATCCCCAAATGCAGAGGTTGCTTAATTTGTTTCGCCAGTAAACGGTAAGCACCTACAGCTAAAAATACATCCGAGGCTTTGACACTGACTTTAAACTGGTCGAAGTTCAGACGATCCAGAATGTCGACATGGCGCATGGCCGACTCTACCAGTGCTTCTGGGGTCGGTTCACCATACTTTTCCTGTAAATCTGCTTCCAGCGAGCCGCCATTCACACCAATACGGATGGGAATGTTTTTATCGCGAGCCGCTTCTACCACAGAACGGATACGGTCTTCCCGGCCTATATTGCCAGGGTTAATACGTAAACAATCGACACCGTATTCAGCTACTTTTAGCGCGATACGGTAATCAAAATGGATATCGGCGACCAATGGAATAGGCGATTGCTGTCTAATCAGCTTAAAGGCCTCTGCCGCTTCCATAGTCGGCACTGAGACACGCACCAAATCAGCGCCTGCTTTGGCAATGGCCTGAATTTGCGCCACTGTCGCTTCGACATCTGTAGTTTTAGTATTGGTCATCGACTGTACTGCAATAGGCGCATCACCGCCTATCAGTACATTGCCCACTTTAATTTGAGTAGACTGGCGTCTTTTAATAGGATTTTCTGCGTAACTCATCAGTTTTGTCCGAGGGTTAACCGGGCGACCCGACCTGTTGGATAACCTGACAGGTCAATGGCTTCGCCATTAAAGTTAAGAGTGGCCGCTGCTGCGTTGCCCAACAACACTTTGATTGGCGCAACACCACGTAAATTCAGTTGTTCACCAGCCTGACGACTGCCAAATACTAAGCGTTTGCCTGTCGCATCAACCACATCAACCCAACACTCTGCACTCAGAGACAAATTGATAGTGGAATTAGCTGACGCATCAACAGCTGCAGCACCTGGAGTTTCTGTAGCTGAGGTTGTAGTTTGAGTCGTAGGCTGGACAGCCGCAGTATCGGCAGTTGTAACAGTCGGAACGTCATTTGTTACCGCTACTGATGCCTGGGATTCATTCTGAACAGGAGCAGTGACTGCAGGAACTGATTGCTGCAACTGTGGTTCACTCTGAACCGGAGTGTTGACAGCAGGCGCAGTCGCTGCACCCCTAGTAGCAGAATTTTCCTCTGTCGTAGCTTGCACCACTGTTGCAGCAGGTTGTGTCACGACAGCTTGTGATTGCGGCTGTATTACAGTCGGAACATCTGCATTTAAACTAGTTTGTGGTGCTGTGCTTTGAGCTTGTGGATCTGTCGCTGTTGGCGAATGATCCAGCTGAGTCACAGGAATACGGTTCTGTTCAGCCTCTGGCTGTTCGGTTTGCTGATACGACTGAGTGTCGACAGGCTTAGCTGCTTCACTCGCCAGCATAGTCTCGTCAGTTTGTGCCATAGGCAACGCAGAGCCTGAGCCTGAACCGCCAAACCTGCTTTGCCAGAAACCAAGAACCAACAACACCACAAAGACCGCAATAACAAAATAGGTCACCCACATAAAGCGGTTTTCGGTCGCTTCTTTGGCTGTGCGTTTAGAGAAACTGCGGGTCAGGCTTGGCACCTGATGCAAGCCTTTTGAGTTGCTGCTGTAGGCATCTAATACTTGTTGGGCGGGTATTTTCAGTAATTTGGCATAAGAGCGCAAATAACCACGCACGAAAGTGGAAGACAGCTTGGCATCGACCTGATCCTGTTCAAGATCGTCGATCAAGCTCCTGCTTAAATTCAGTTGCTGTGCCACCTGGGCTAAGGTCAGATTTTGTTGCTCACGAGCCTGACGTAATAGTTGTCCCGCGCTCAAAGTCTGTACTGCGCTGCTGGGCTGCGTTAATTCAGTCGTCATAATTCTAATTGTGCCGGATCTTTTAAGTAGATAAATTGCCCAGCCCGTATCGGGCTTTGCTCAGTTAAGTTGTTCCATTGCAGCAGGCTGGTTAATTTCACCCTGTAACGCATCGAAATCCGAAACAACGTATCGCCATATTGGATTTGATAACGTTCTGGTACTTCAATTTGTGGTTCTATCTGCCGGTGTGCTTGTTGTCCAATCCAGAGGATCTGGCCCTTGACTATAGGCTGATTATCACGCAAAGAGTTCCAGCTGATTATATCGCTAATAGTAACACTGTAACGCTCTGCTATGCCATACAAGCTTTCATCTTGTTGTACTTGGTGTTGTACAGCCACGGTTTCAGCCTGACTTTGCATCTGAGCGGCCAGAGTCGCAGGCAAAACCTTAGACTCTGTTGCTCCAGTTACTGGTGGTTTCTTGCGGGTGATTTTAATTTTCGGCTGTCCTGCATCAGTTTTTACCTGTTCCGCCGGCTGCTGCAGTAACTGTTGTTTGTAGTCTTGCCTAAGTTGGCTAAATTCGGACTCACTTAATTTGCCCTGACTAAGCAACAAGCTTTCCTGACTTTGCGGATAGGTGGTGAGCAGCAACTGCTCAGCATTTTGCATCCTGCTGTAATCTTGTTGCTCCTGTGCTATCAGATAAGACAACAATACTGAACGGGGGGAAATTTGAGAGGCACTTTGCATTCGCTCCAGCAGCACCTGAGCTGCAGGCAAATCAGCCATTGCATAATTGACCGACGCTAAATTAAACAAAGCACTGGGCCTGCTGGCATTGTGCTTAATGGATAAATCCAAATAGGCTTTCGCCTGAACAAAATCTTTTTGCTCCAGTCGGCACAAGGCGATATTTTCATAACTGTCTGCGGCACGGATATAACCAGGGCGGCTTATTGCCTGCAGCAGTAACTGTTCGGCTTGCTCGTATTTGCCACGCTGACACAAAAACGCACCGTAGTTGTTATAAGAGTCAGCGTTATCGGGTTCAAGATCTAAAGCAGTTTTGTAGGAGTGTTCGGCGGCTTCAAACTCCGCCACCTGCTGATAATAATAGGCCATAGCGTTATGCACTTCGGCCAGTTCAGGCGCTAAGCTTTTGGCTTTTTCCAGATTAAACTTGGCTTGCGCATTATCACCCCGTTGCAGGTAGTTAATGCCAAGCGCTATGCGGGTACGGGCAGCTTCTTTTTGATCCATCTTGGGACGAATTTGCCGGTCACTGCCCACCACTGTGGTTTCGGTGACACAAGCTGCCAACTGTATACTCAACATCACACAAGCAAGAAGCCTGAGTTTTTGCATAACGATACCAGTTCAATGGAGTGTTACACCATTTTTACTGAAATCTCCTGACCTTTCATCTGTTTTTTCTCTACACGCTTGGTACGGTCAATCACATCACCCACGAGCTGACCACAAGCAGCGTCAATATCGTCGCCGCGGGTCTTACGCACCATCACTGTGTAACCATGTTCCTGCAGCACTTTATTGAAGCGATCGATACGGGAATTGCTGGAACGTTTGTAAGGTGACCCTGGGTATGGGTTGAACGGGATCAGGTTCACTTTTGACGGAGTGCCTTTAAGAGCATGTGCTAACTCATGGGCTTGTTCCATGCTGTCGTTGACACCATCCAGCATCACATATTCGACTGTGACTTTATCATTGGCACGTGAGTCTGTGACATAACGCTTTGCCGCAGCAAGGAATTCTTCCATAGGGTATTTTTTATTCACCGGCACTAACTCATCACGCAGCGTGTTATTCGGCGCGTGTAAGGAAATAGCCAAGGCCACATCGATACGCTCTTTCAGCATATCTAAAGCTGGCACTACACCTGAAGTACTTAAAGTGACGCGGCGTTTGGATAAGCCAAAACCAAAGTCTTCCAGCATCAGCTCCATGGCTGGCACTACGTTGTTCAGATTCAGCAAAGGTTCGCCCATGCCCATCATCACCACGTTGGTGACTGGTTTTTCGCCTGTATCGCCGTAGCTGCCTATGATTTGAGCCACACGCCAGACCTGACCAATAATTTCAGACACTTTTAAATTGCGGTTAAAGCCCTGCTGGGCTGTGGAGCAAAAGGTACATTCTAAAGCGCAGCCAACCTGAGACGACACACATAAAGTACGGCGGTCTTTTTCCGGGATCCAGACAGTTTCCACTTCCTGGCCACCAGACAAGCCCATCACAAACTTGATAGTGCCATCAGCGCTGTCCTGACGCGTCACTACAACTGGTGCTGCAATCACAGCTTTTTCTTTTAATTTGTCACGCAACTTCTTGTTGATGTTGGTCATTTTGTCAAAGTCGTCGATGCAGAAATGGTAAATCCATTTCATCACCTGATCGGCTCTGAAGCCTGCTTCACCAATAGAGACAAAAAACTCCTTCATCTGGGTACGGGTCAGATCAAGCAGATTGACTTTGTTTTCTGTTTGGCTCATTTGGGCTTTTCCTCACAACAATAACTTAATAAAAATAGGACAGTTTAAATAGATAGAAAGGGAGCTAAGCTCCCTTTTCGTATAAATAGTCCCTTTACACTTTTTTAAACCTAAGTAATTGGCGTTGCAGCGAGGCGACAAGGGCGTGAGCCCCCAGGAGCATAGTTCACTATGTGACTGGGGCGAAAGCGCGCTGTCAACGAAGCTGCGGCGTCAAAAACGACGGTTTAAATTAACGAGTACGTGAACACAGTTCCGCTTCAGTGAAGAAGAACGCGATTTCACGGGCAGCAGAAGCAGCAGCGTCTGAACCGTGAACAGCGTTTTCGTCGATGCTGGCAGCGTAGTCAGCACGTAAAGTACCAGCAGCAGCGTCTTTCGGGTTAGTAGCACCCATGATTTCACGGTTTTTACGTACAGCGTCTTCGCCTTCTAACACTTGAACCATCACAGGGCCTGATGTCATGAAAGAAACTAAAGCGTTGAAAAATGGACGCTCTTTGTGCTCACCGTAGAAGCCTTCAGCCTGTTCACGGCTTAAGTGCAACATTTTAGCTGCGACAATACGTAAACCAGCAGTTTCAAAACGGTGATAGATAGCGCCGATGTGGTTCTTCGCTACTGCATCTGGTTTTACGATTGAAAAAGTACGTTCTAAAGCCATGACAGACTCCTGTAATCAAAAGGGTGAATAAATTTTTAAGGCCGCGAATTATACGCTAAGCAAAATAAAAAACCTATTTTTTCTAAGCAGGCGAAATGAAGCTTTTGCTACGCGAGCCATTCGTTGCTGTAAAAAGCAAAAAACAGCCCGAAAGCTGCTTTTTATTGGTCTTCAAACAATGGGGATTAATGCCCTTCGCTGACCATATTGACGGTGTACTTAGGAATTTCGACCACTAAGTCTTCGTCAGCGATACGGGCCTGACAGCCTAAACGTGAGTCTGGTTCTAAACCCCAGGCTTTATCCAGCATATCGTCTTCCAGCTCATCGCTTGGGTTCAGCGAGCGGAAACCTTCACGTACTATGACGTGACAAGTAGTGCAGGCACAGGATTTTTCGCAGGCATGTTCAATTGAAATGCCACAACGAAGTGCCACATCCAGCACAGTTTCACCTGTTTTGGCTTCTACTGCGACACCTTCAGGGCATAACTCTGCATGGGGTAAAAAGATGATTTGTGGCATATCAGACCTCGTCGACCTTATGACCCTGCAGGGCACTGCGGATGGACATATCCATACGGCGCGCTGCAAACTCATCTGTTATATGATTAGTGTGTTCAATAGCAGCTTTAATAGCCGCTGTGTTATCGCCTTGTTTCACTCTAGCCAGCTCAGCAAGGGCTTGTTCTACATTTAATTTCTCTTCTTCTGTTAACAGAGCCGCATCAGCATTTAACGCAGCAGTCACAGCTTCCAGTACCCGCTCGGCTTCCACTTGTTGTTCTTTTAACAAACGCAGCTGCATATCTTGTTTAGCATAGAGCATAGAGCTTTGGATCATGGTCGCGACCTGATCGTCGCTTAAACCATAGGAAGGTTTGACCTGAATGCTGGCGCTGACCCCAGTGGATTTTTCCTGAGCTGTGACACTCAACAAACCATCGGCATCGACCTGAAAAGTCACCCGAATATGAGCGCCACCCGCGGCCATAGCCGGGATATTGGTCAGGTTAAAACGCGCTAAAGAACGACAAGCATCCACCAGTTCACGTTCACCCTGTAGCACATGAATCGCCATAGCGGTCTGGCCATCTTTAAAGGTGGTAAATTCCTGAGCACGGGCAACCGGAATTACAGTATTACGTGGAATGATTTTTTCCACTAAGCCGCCCATGGTTTCCAAACCTAAAGACAGCGGGATCACATCCAGCAGCAAGGTATCGTGGTCAGATTTATTGCCGACCAGCACGTTAGCCTGAATAGCAGCACCTATGGCCACTACTTTATCCGGATCAATCGAAGTTAAAGGCTCTGTAGCAAAAAACTCAGCCACAGCGCTTCGTACTAATGGCACGCGGGTAGAGCCGCCGACCATCACCACTTGTTGAATTTCTTCGGAGTCTAAACTGGCATCACGCAGCACTTGTTTGCAAGCGCGAATGGTCTTGCGCACCAAAGGCTGAATTAACGCATCAAAGTCAGAGCGGCTGATTTGGCCTTTAAATTCACCAGAGGCTAGTGGCAGCACAAAATCCAGCTGCTCTGTGGCACTTAAGTTTTCTTTGATTTGACGGGCTGTCACCAGATACTGGCGCAGCTCGGAATGCGAAAGTGCGCTTTGGCCAGTTTGTTGTTGTAACCAGCTGACAAGAGCGTGATCAAAATCATCTCCACCTAAAGCCGAATCACCACCTGTGGCCAGTACCTCAAATACACCACGCTTTAAGCGCAGGATAGAGATATCAAAAGTACCACCGCCTAAATCGTAAACAGCAACCACACCTTCCTGACCTGAGTCCAGGCCATAAGCTAAAGCTGCTGCTGTAGGCTCGTTTAATAAACGTAATACATTCAGCCCTGCCAGTTTAGCGGCATCTTTGGTCGCCTGACGCTGCGAGTCATCAAAATAAGCTGGCACAGTAATTACCACACCCGTCAGCTCGCCACCTAGAGTCTGGCTTGCGGTATCGGCTAAAGTCGCCAGAATTTCAGCTGAAACTTCCACCGGGTTTTTAATGCCCTGAATAGTGTTTATCGCCACTAAACCTGATTGATCGACCAGCTGATAAGGAATATGTTCTGCATCGGCATTGATTTCAGCGAAACCACGGCCCATCAGACGTTTGACCGATACAATAGTATTGTGTGGGTCGAGCACAGCATCAGCTGCAGCGGCATGGCCAACTATGACCTTGTCCGCAGTGTAACGCACCACAGAAGGTACCATATCCTGGCCCGCTTGATTAAATAGCGTTTTGGCTTCACCACTGCGAACAGTAGCAACCAGCGAATTGGTGGTACCGAGATCAATGCCTGCGGCTAACTTGTGCTGATGTGGAGCCGCGCTTTGACCGGGCTCTGCAATTTGTAATAACGCCATGCTGCTCTTTAGTCTTGTGTTTGTTGTTCCAAAAGCTCCAGCTCTTGCTGCAGCTTAAAGAAAAATTTGAGTTTGCGGATTATATCAGCCGCCTGATGATCGTGCTCAGGTGTGTTGGCGTCCAGTGCCGATTGCAACTGTCTTAATAGCGATTTTTTCTGTTGCTGGATTTGCTGGTCGGCTTCGTCTATTAACTCTTCTGGGTCAGCTGCATCGCTAATCTCGGCCAGCAATTCACGTAATTCCATCTGCTGCATTAAAAACGCAGGTTCCATAAAACTACGCTGCTCGTTACTGATTTTTAAACCCCGTAACGCCAGTAAATGTTCTGCACGCAATAGCGGCTGCTTTAAGCTGTGATAGGCATCGTTGATATTGGCGGCTTGTTGCACCGCCATCAGCTTATCGCGCTCAGAGCCTGCGGCATGTTTATCCGGATGAAATTGCCGTTGCAGTTCCAGATAACGGGTGCCTAATTCAGTCAAATCCAGCTCGAACTGAGCTGGCAGATGAAAAAGCTGAAAGTAATTCATCTGCGCCCTTCGTTAAACGGTGAAGCTTTCGCCACAACCACATTCGCCATTGACGTTTGGGTTGTTAAACTGAAACCCTTCGTTTAAACCTTCTTTGACAAAATCCAGCTGAGTGCCGTCGATATAAACTAAACTTTTACCGTCAACAATGAGTTTCAGATTGTCTTGTTCAAACACCTGATCGTCATCGTTTAACTCGTCAACAAACTCCAGCACATAAGCCAGTCCTGAGCAGCCTGTGGTTTTTACACCGACACGCAAGCCAAGGCCTTTGCCTCTGTTGGCCAGGAAGCTTCTGACGCGATCCGCTGCCGCTGGTGTCATTGAAATAGCCATAACTTAGTTCCCGTGACGTTGTTTGTAATCAGCAATGGCTGCTTTGATTGCATCTTCCGCCAAAATAGAACAGTGGATTTTTACCGGAGGTAAAGCCAGTTCCTGCGCTATATCAGTGTTCTTGATTAAAGCCGCTTCGTCTATGCTTTTACCTTTCACCCATTCAGTCACTAATGAGCTGGATGCAATAGCACTGCCACAGCCGTAGGTCTTGAACTTGGCATCTTCAATAATGCCCTGCTCGTTAATTTTTAACTGTAACTTCATCACGTCACCACAAGCCGGTGCGCCAACCATACCTGTAGCTATAGTTGGGTCGTCTTTAGCGAATGAACCGACGTTACGCGGATTTTCGTAATGGTCTATGACTTTGTTGCTGTACGCCATGGCTTATGCCCTCTAATCCAGATAATTACTAGTGTGCAACCCAGGCTACGCTGCCTAAATCCACGCCGTCTTTGTACATTTCCCACAGAGGTGACATGTCGCGTAATTTACCAATGGCGTCATGCACTATCTTAATGGTGTGATCAATTTGCTCTTCCGTGGTGTAACGGCCGATGCTAAAACGAATAGAACTGTGTGCCAGCTCGTCGGTTAAACCCAAAGCACGTAATACGTACGAAGGTTCAAGACTGGCTGAAGTACAAGCTGAACCTGAAGAGACGGCGATATCTTTTAACGCCATAATCAAGGACTCACCTTCAACATAGTTAAAGCTGACGTTGGTAATACCAGGCACACGTTGCACTGCATCACCATTTAAAAACACCTGTTCGATGTCTTTAATGCCGTCTAATAAACGGTCACGTAACACTGCAACACGCTCACGTTCAGCGTGCATTTCTTCTTTGGCAATACGGAAGGCTTCACCCATAGCCACAATTTGGTGCGTGGCTAAAGTGCCTGAACGCATACCACGCTCATGACCACCGCCGTGCGTCTGAGCTTCTAAACGAATACGTGGCTTACGGCGCACGTACAAAGCGCCAATGCCTTTTGGACCATAAGTTTTGTGGCCTGAGAACGACATCAGATCCACTTTTAAAGTCTCTAAATCGATATCCACTTTGCCTGTGGCCTGAGCCGCATCGACATGGAAAATAATACCTTTGCTGCGACACAACTCGCCAATAGCGGCGATATCCTGGATCACACCAATTTCGTTGTTGACGAACATGATGCTGATGACTGTGGTATCAGGACGGATAGCAGCCTCTAACTTATTCAGGTCTACTAAGCCGTTGGCTTCCACATCCAGATAAGTCACTTCAAAACCTTCACGTTCCAAAGCGCGCATAGCATCCAGCACAGCTTTGTGTTCGGTTTTGGCGGTGATCAGGTGTTTACCTTTTTTATGGTAAAACTGCGCTGCGCCTTTGATAGCTAAGTTGTTTGATTCAGTCGCACCTGAAGTGAATACAATTTCACGTGGGTCGGCGTTGACCAGTTCGGCAATTTGCGCACGGGCAATTTCTACCGCTTCTTCTGCCTGCCAGCCGAACTTGTGCGAACGAGACGCCGGATTACCAAAAGAACCATCCATAGTCAAAAATTGCATCAGTTTTTCGGCCACCCGCGGATCAACCGGGGTTGTGGCTGCATAATCTAAATAAATAGGTAGCTTCATTTTTTGCTCCGGCTTTTGCCTACAACTGGCAACTGACTTCGATTTCAGTTGCTGGATTTTTTAACACACGGCCATCTTGCCGTTTCGCCACTTTTTTCACTTCATTCTGGCGAACCAGTTCACCTAAAGTGATACCGGTGAGGAAGTCTTCGATACGATCGCTTAAATCTGTCCACAAACTGTGGGTTAAACATTTAGCGCCGCTTTGACAATCAGATTTACCCTGACAACGTGTGGCATCTACGGACTCATCGACCGCACTGATCACAGCAGACACCGATATTTGCATCGGATCCAGCCCCAGTTGGTAACCACCACCCGGGCCCCGCACACTGCTAACCAGACCTTGTTTGCGTAAACGGGCAAACAGCTGTTCAAGGTAAGACAGGGAAATACCCTGACGTTCAGAGATATCCGCCAATGATACCGGACCAGACTCTGCATGTAATGCAACATCCAGCATAGCGGTCACAGCGTATCGGCCTTTTGAAGTTAAACGCATAACGGACTCCCTGAAACGAATGGCGCAAATTGTACATTCTTGACTGTTTTAGTCAAGTATTAATCCTACCGTTTTAGTCAGGTATTATCCGTTTAGGTTCAACTCTTTTTCCGATGAAAAGCTCTGTAACGGCTTAAATAGTCGGATCAAAAGCGTCTACCGCTTTTTTGCGTTGTTCAGCAGCTTCACGCTCAGCCTGAATAAAAGTCTCATCTTCAATAGCGATTTCCGGCACCATCTCGCAGACGTTGCCGCCGAGTTTATTGATGCTTTGGCACAACTCCGTCACTTTGTTATCTAAAAAATGCATATGATCCAGCATGCGCCCCATCGCATTGGCGACTGGATCCGGATTATCGCTGGAGACAGCGTAAGCATCGAAGCCAAACTTTTTTGCCATTTGCTGACGTTGTTCCGTCAGTGCCATATCTTGCTTGGCGACAATACGGCCCGGAATACCGACCACAGTTGCGCCAGGAGGGACATCCTTCACTACCACAGCGTTGGAACCTATACGGGCTGATTCACCGACATACAAAGGCCCTAATACCTTGGCACCAGCCCCTATCACCACTCCGTTACCTAAAGTCGGGTGACGTTTACCGGGGTTCCAGCTGGTACCACCTAAAGTCACGCCATGGTACAAAGTGACGTCATCACCAATTTCAGCAGTTTCACCTATCACGACACCCATGCCATGGTCGATGAAAAAGCGACGGCCAATTTTTGCGCCAGGGTGAATTTCAACCCCTGTTAACCAACGGGCTATAGTGCTTAAAAAACGCGCCAGCCATTTCCAGTTCGCTTTCCATAAACGATGGTTCATCCGATGCCACCAGATAGCGTGCAAACCAGGGTAGTTAGTCAGTACTTCAAACGCACTGCGCGCCGCCGGGTCCCGCTCGAACACACTTTTAATGTCTTCTTTGATACCTGCAAACATGGTCCACATCCTATTTATTGCTTGGTGGTGCGTTGAATCGAGGCCAGAATACCCCGCAAAATATTCAGCTCCTGCTCATCAGGTCTTGAGCGGGCGAATAGGCGACGTAAACGCGCCATCACAATACCCGGATGCTGCTTGATGATAAAACCTGTGTCGCTTAGGGTTTGTTCCAAATGGACATAAAACTTCTCCATCTGGTCAATTTCCGGATAAATAGTTAAATCTGTTTCAGGGGTTTTATCCTGCTGCGCTAAAAAGGCCACCCGGACTTCATAGGCAATAATTTGGACGGCCATAGCCAAATTCAAGGAGCTGTATTCAGGATTGGCAGGTATACAGACGTGGTAGTTGCACATTTGCAACTCTTCGTTGGTCAAGCCATTGTTTTCGCGACCAAATACCAATGCTACCGGTTTTTGTGTGGCTTCAAGCACAGCTTTTTCACCACATTCACGCGGCTCCAGCATAGGCCAGGACAAAGTACGGGAACGGGCACTGGTACCGACCACTAAACCACAATCGGATATGGCCTGCTCCAGAGTATCCACAACCTGAGCACCAGCCAGAATATCACTGGCGCCTGCTGATAACGCATAGGCCTGACCATCAGGTAATTCTTTAGGAGACACCAGCACTAGTTTGCTTAAGCCCATAGTTTTCATAGCGCGGGCAACAGAACCTATATTTCCGGTATGAGAGGTACCTACTAACACAATACGGATTTGCTCTAACATGCCCACTCCAGCAGATACTTTCGATAGCGGCCCGACGCAGCAGTGAAGTCATCTTCAGCACAGCCACAGGCTTAAAAATTCAAGGGGCGGCATTTTATCACAGCGCAAAATTTTTGTTGATTGAAATTTAGCAGTCCAGCCATCTGAAGCTATTAATCAAGGCAGTTATCCCATAAAAGCCACCACTGGTTTTTTCTGACTGCAAAACCTATTGTGCTTTGTTACACTAACGCAGGTTTTTAACTCAGAAGGATCGTGTTATGAAGGCGTTATCGCAATTCGTTTTAGTATCCAGTTTAGTACTCACTCAGTTCTCTTTTGCCAATGCCGATACCACAGCATTGCAACAAGCGGTGCAAAACCCTGCCCGTACCGAAGCTAATAAAGCGCGTGACCTATACAGACATCCAGTTGAAACCTTAGCTTTTTTTGGGGTAACACCACAAAGTACTGTAGTGGAGATCTCTCCGGGTGCTGGCTGGTACACCGAAATTCTGGCTCCGTTATTGGCCAAAGAAGGCAAGTACTACGCAGCGCATTTTCCGGCCAACAGTACCTCCGAATACGCCACACGTAACCTGAAAGCCTTTAAAGACAAACTCGCGTCTAATGAAGTGTATTCACAGGTTGTAGTCACAGAATTCTCTCCGTTACCTAATCAACAAGTAGCACCGGCCAACAGCGCTGATGTGGTGCTGACTTTCCGTAACCTGCACAACTGGTATATGCAAAAAGGTGAACAAGGCATGATCGATGCTTTTGCTTCCTTTTATGCTGCTTTGAAACCGGGTGGTGTATTAGGTGTAGTGGAACACCGTTTACCTGAGGCTAAGAAAACAGCGGACTGGTTAAAGTCAGGCTATTTCCCGCAAAGTCTGGCGGTTGAATTGGCACAAAAAGCTGGTTTTGTTTTAGAACAGAGCAGTGAAATCAACGCCAATCCAAAAGATACAGCCGATCACCCGGGTGGTGTCTGGACTTTGCCTCCAACTCTGTCACAAAAAGAGCAGGACAAAGACAAGTATCTGGCCATTGGTGAAAGTGACCGTATGACGCTTAAATTCCGCAAACCAGCAGCCAACTAGGCTGCTGTTTGTTTTCGTGACACTGATGTTTAGTGTTTGATAGACCTTTTGAATAAAAATTCTGGACTGATTAGGGCGAAACTGACAATGAAAGTATTAGTAATAGGTGGTGGTGGTCGTGAACATGCTCTGGCATGGAAAGCAGCACAATCGGCTCATGTGACACAAGTCTTTGTAGCTCCCGGCAACGCAGGTACTGCACTGGAAGCTAATCTGACCAATGTGGATATAGCTGCTGACGATGTGCCTGCCCTGACCGCTTTTGCCAAAAGCGAAGGCATAGCTTTGACTATAGTGGGCCCTGAAGCACCACTGGCCAAAGGTGTGGTTGATACCTTCCGTCAGCAAGGCTTAGCTATTTTTGGCCCTACTCAGGCCTCCGCTCAACTCGAGAGCTCCAAAGCTTTTGCCAAAGACTTTTTAGCCCGTCATAAAATCCCTACTGCAGCTTATGCCAACTTTACAGAGATTGAGCCAGCTAAAGCTTATGTCAAAGCCAATGGCACTCCTATCGTCATCAAGGCCGATGGTTTAGCTGCAGGCAAAGGCGTGATTATCGCTCAGACTGAAGCTGAAGCTTTTGCCGCCATTGACGATATGCTTGCAGGCAATAAGTTTGGCTCTGCCGGCAGCCGTGTGGTGATTGAAGAGTTTTTAACAGGCGAAGAAGCGTCCTTTATCGTGATGGTCGACGGCACTCATGCCTTAGCTTTTGCTTCGTCTCAGGATCACAAAGCCCGTGATGATGGCGACAAAGGCCCAAATACCGGTGGTATGGGTGCTTATTCCCCAGCGCCAGTAGTAACTCCTGCCGTACATGACTGGGTCATGCAAAATGTGATTTACCCCACAGTCAATGGTATGGCCTCTGAAGGCCATATCTACACAGGTTTCCTCTATGCAGGTTTGATGGTAGCACCTGACGGTACCTGTAAAGTGCTGGAGTTTAACTGCCGTTTTGGTGACCCTGAAACACAGCCTATTATGATGCGTTTACAGTCCGACTTAGTCGAGCTGTGTCAGGCTGCTGTGGAAGGTAAATTAGCCCAGCAACAGATTAAATTCGATAGCCGCGCTGCTGTTGGCGTAGTGCTGGCTGCTGGTGGTTATCCGGATGATTACCGCAAAGGCGACGTGATTTCTGGTTTGCCCACAGAAGACAGCCGTGAAGCCAAAGTATTCCACGCTGGCACTGTGTTAAAAGATGGTCAGGTACTGACAGCTGGTGGTCGTGTGCTTTGTGCTACAGCTTTAGGCGCCAATGTCACTGCAGCACAAAAAGCGGCCTACGAGCTGACTGATAAAGTGCAATGGGACGGTGTATTTAGTCGCCGGGACATAGGCTACCGCGCAATCAAACGTGAGAAAAATTAAAGATATTCCTTTATTTCTAAGGCGCCGTTATGGCGCCTTTACTTTTTTGGTCCGCTATTCACAGCAATTTCATGCGAATTTCAACGATTTGCCCTTGTAGATTTTTCTGGGTGCCTTAGGCTGTACGCATCTGTGCTTATGCTCCTGAATTAAAGGACTCTTTTGATGAAATTATCCATTTTTACGTTACTGGTGCTTACCACTGGTTCATTTGGCGTTTCTGCTGCATGTCAGACAGAAACAACTATTGCAGCCATTCAGGGCGAGGTTAAACAAAGCCCGCTGCTCAGCAAAACTGTGTCTACATCTGGAGTAGTGACTGGCCTGCTGTATCCGGATAGCAAAGCTGCAGGCGTTTTGCTGCAAAGCCTGACTCCAGACAACAACCCCACAACCAGCGAAGCTTTATTTATTGCAAGCAAAGAGCTGGTGCAGACAGCGAAGCCAGGTCAGCAGATTGAAGTGACAGGTAAAGTCGCTGAACTCAATGGCATGACAGCGTTAGTGGATGTCACCAGTTCAGTCTGTGGTCAACAAGCCAAACCAACACCTGTGGTAGCCACACTGCCTGTTCAATCTAAGCACGACTGGGAAGCACTGGAAGGTCAGTATCTGTCGTTCCCTCAACAGCTAGTAGTCAATGACAGTTACGGCTTATCGCGTTATGGCGAGCTGTTGCTGGCCGACAAAAGATTGTGGGTCGCCACTGAGCTACACAGACCTGGTAAAGCAGCCACAGCTTTTGAACAGCAACAGCGTTTAAGCGAACTGACGCTAGACGATGGTATTTTTAAACAAAATCCAGACCCTGTGATTTTCCCTGACAGTAATTTGTCGGCCAGCAATACAGTACGGGTGGGTGATACAGTAAAAAATCTGCAGGGTTATCTGATTGAAACCAAACAGGGTTATCGCTTAGTGGCGGCACAAGTGCCAGATTTTATCGCCAGCAATGCAAGAACCGAGGCCCCGAAAGCAAAAGCAGCCGACCAAATCCGGGTGGCCAGTTTTAATGTACTGAACTTTTTCACCGGCGAGACTGCAGCCAATCCTTTCCCTACGCGCCGCGGCGCCACAGATGCGAACGAATTACAGCGCCAGCAAGCGAAAATGATCGCAGCTTTATCCCGCATGGACGCTGATGTTATAGGCTTGCTGGAAGTAGAAAATAATGGTTTCGAGGCACGCAGTGCTTTGGCCACCATAGTACGTGAGCTGAACAAAGCCTTAGGCGATAATCGTTATGCTTTTGTGAAACCAGACAACTCGCAGGGCAATGACGCTATTAAAGTGGCGCTGATCTACAACCAGCAAAAAGTAACAGAAGCAGGCAAAGCAGCAGTGACAGCACAAGGCCCCTTTGCTTATGGCTCACGTGCACCTTTGGCGCAGAGCTTTCAAGCCAAAAATACTTCCACCACTTTTACTGTCAGCATCAACCATTTTAAATCCAAAGGCAGTTGCCCTGAACAGCAAACCAGCGCACAGGACAAGGCCAATAGTGATAACAAAGATGGTCAGGGCTGCTGGAATCAATCCCGTGTTGAGGCGGCTAAAGCATTAACGTCCTGGCTGCAGACTCAGCCTACAGGCGTCACGGCCGCACATCAGCTGGTGATTGGCGATTTAAATGCATACCGTCAGGAAGACCCGGTTTATACACTGGAGCAAGCTGGGTGGGTTCACCTGGCCCCAGCTGGTGAAGCCGGTCATTATTCTTATGTCTACAAAGGCCGCACCGGCTCTTTGGATCATGCCCTTGCCAGCAAAAGCATGGCCAAACAACTGACTCAATTCCAACACTGGAATATTAATGCCGACGAGCCAGCCGTTTTGGATTACAACACTGAATTTAAATCAGAAGCTCAGCAACAAAACTTGTATGCACCGGATCCGTTCCGCTCATCAGATCACGACCCTGTGCTGATCGACTTTAAGTTTTAAGCCTTACAAACAAAAGCCAGCTGGTTGCGCTCTTTATTGAGCGCAAAACGGCTGACTTCCGTAGCACAGTCTTTGGATAAATCTAACCACAAAGTCCAGCCTTGCTTGCCTGTGACTTGCCACTGATAAATTTTGCTACCCGCAGACACCAATAAAACATTTTCAGACCACCAGACTAAATCTTGTCCTCCTGCCGGCAGCGCCAGTTCAGTTGCAGTGGTTGTTTTCGTTTGTACATCGTAGAAGCTTAAATACAGCTGATTCTGCTTTGCCTCTGTGTAATACCCTTTTTGAGTGCCCGGCTGCCAGCTTAAAGCACGGCCTATACCTGTCGCCAGCGTCGTCAGCTTTCCGCCTTTATCCAGATAACGCACTGTGTGGTTATCTTCTTTATCACCCAGAATAAATAGCAACAAATCCTGATCGCCACCCCAGGCATGGTAGCCCACCCCTTTGGGTTCAGCGTTGAGCTGACTAGTGTTGCCCTGCCAGTCCACTTTCCACAATCGTTGCGTTTGATCCGCTTCTACCACCACTACAGAGACACCAGAACCATCGGGCAATAAAGTCGGTGAATATTCACTTAAGGCGGTTTTAGTCAGCATATCTTGTTTTTTATCAGCGATACGATAACGCCCAATATCTGTTTGCACTGCGGCATCCATGCCTTGCTCCAGCGTAAAAAACAAGCTTTCCCCATCAGAACTAAAAGTTGGCTGATTGATGTAAGTTGCAGTCTTGTTGATTTTTATCGTATTAGAGACAGACAAATCTTTTGATAAATCAGTCAGATATAAATTGTATTGTGGTAAGGCTGCTGCCACTGGCAACGCCATAACAGCCAAGGCAAAAGAGAGTAGTCGCACAGGTGGATCCTTCTTTGTTTCATAGCAACAGCTTTATGACTGTGCTTGCAGTGACCTTACTTTATCCTTTATGGTAGTCTGCTGACAATCAACACAGCCTGGCTTTTTATGTCTCACAAAAACCCTATTATTGCGGTCACAGGTTCCTCAGGTGCCGGCACGACCACTAGTATGAGTGCCTTTTCGCATATATTTCGTAGCCTTGGCATAGACGCAGGTTTTGTCGCTGGAGATTGTTTTCATAAATACAGCAGACCAGAGATGGATCTGGAAATACGTAAAGCCAAAGAGCAAGGCAAACACATCAGCTACTTTGGAGCTGAAGCCAATGACTTTGCGGCTTTAGAGTCTTTGTTCTCCAGCTATGCTGAAACCGGTACCGGCAAAGTACGGCAGTATTTGCATACCTTTGATGAAGCAGTGCCTTACAACCAGCTGCCTGGTACTTTTACGCCATGGCAGGATTTGCGTCCTAACACCGACTTACTGTTTTACGAAGGTTTACATGGTGGAGTCGTGACGGAACACAATAATGTCGCCCAGCACGTGGATTTGTTGATTGGCATGGTGCCCATAGTCAACTTAGAGTGGATCCAGAAAATCATCCGTGACACATCAGAACGGGGCCATAGCCGCGAAGCTGTGATGTCGAGCATAGTGCGCAGCATGGATGATTATGTAAATCAGATCACTCCGCAGTTTTCCCGTACTCATATCAACTTCCAGCGAGTGCCTACTGTCGACACCTCAAACCCATTCAGCGCAAAAGACATTCCGTCATTTGATGAAAGTTTTGTCGTCATACGCTTTCGTGGCATTAAACATGTCGATTTTCCCTACTACCTGCAAATGATCAACGGCTCTTTTATGTCGCGGGTCAATACGCTGGTAGTGCCTGGTGGCAAAATGAACTTAGCCATGGAGCTGATTTTAACGCCGCTAGTGGAGCAGTTGATTATTAAGCGTCGCCAGGCGAGAGGGCAGATTAACTGGCTGGAGTAGAAACAAGGGTCAGAGTTTTAACTCTGACCCTATTATAAACGCCGTCCTGATCCCGATTACGAAGACTATATGCGGGTCAGAGCCAAGTTATTCCATTTCCGGTAAATTGCGGCCGTAAAAAATTTCCCGCATTTCACGTTTTACTTTTTTATTGATGACTTTACGGGCGGCGTCATCCAGTTCATCCACCCCTGTACCAAACAGGTAGTTGTTTAAATCATACTCTTTGAGCATCATTTTGGTATGGAACAGGTTTTCCTGATACACGTTTACATCCACCATCTGGAAAGCGTTTTTGGTCTGCTCATCCATAAAATTCTGAATCGAATGAATAGGATGGTCGATGTAATGTTTGATCCCTTTTACATCACGGGTAAAACCTCGCACCCGGTAGTCTATGGTGACTATGTCTGATTCAAAGCTATGGATCAGGAAGTTCAGGGCTTTGAGCGGTGAAATCAAACCACAGGTTGAGACTTCAATATCAGCACGGAAAGTACAAATACCATCATGCGGATGCACTTCAGGGTAAGTGTGCACACAAATATGGCTTTTATCCAAGTGAGCTACCACAGAGTCCGGTAATGGGCCTGGGTTTTCTGAGTTGTCTGGCGAGCCCTCTATCGGCTCTTCGCAGACCAGAATGGTCACACTGGCACCTTGTGGATCGTAATCCTGCCGGGCAACATTGAGAATGTTAGCGCCAATAATATCCACGACTTCACTCAGGATATCCGTCAGGCGATCGGCATTGTATTGCTCGTCGATATAGGAAATATATTCCTGACGATGTTGCTCGGTTTGGGCATAACAAATATCGTAAATGCTGAAACTCAGGCTTTTAGTCAGGTTATTAAAACCATGCAGTCTTAGTTTTTCAAAAGGTTTTACCACGTTTTCTTTACCTCACTAGTCGGCACAACAGTCCAGTATAGAACTAAAGTACCAATGCAATCCTGACTCACTCAGCTAAAGGCTGGACTTCGGATTGTTTCACGCTAAAAGAATGAGTCACTTCAACACTTTGTGACAACATAATAGAGACCGAGCAATACTTCTCAGCCGACAGATTCACCGCTTTTTCCACATGTTTTTCGCTGACATTAAAACCAGTGACTACAAAATGCAGATGAATTTTACTGAATACACGAGGAATGGTTTCTACGCGTTCGCCTGTTAAAATCACTTCACAATCCGTGACTTGCTGTCTGGCTTTTTGCAAAATACTCACGACATCCACTGACGAACAGGCTCCCGCTGCCATCAGTACCATTTCCATAGGGCTAGGTGCTGCACTGCCTTCTTTATGAGCATCAAACACCACATTGTGGCCACTGTCAGAACGGCCGATAAAGGTTTGGTCACCGGCCCATTTTACGCTGGCTTGCATAGGAGAGATCCTGTTGTCCGTATCAAAGAGTCGCTATTTTACGGAAAACAATCCAAGGAGCTATAGCCAAGTAACCTGGAGTTGCGGTCAACAAAGCTGCAGCTTCAAGGACGACGGGTATAGTTAAGATTAATCCATCAGATCTGCAATAGCGTTATCAAACAGATTTTTAATCAGCAACGATATTTCCTGAATAAGCTCCGTCTGCTGGGCTGTCGCTGGTTGTTCCAATACAGAAGCGAGGACTTCCTGGAAGTCATACAAAATACCATCGACTTCACGCACTATCATGCTGCGATGGTTCATTTCCAGTTCGGTATGCTGAGTACAAAGCTGGATAATTTGCTCAGCAATGGATTCTTCCAGCACTTCACCCAGAGTTTTAGCTCCTGCAACGACAGGGCCCCGTTGTTCGAACAACGACAAATGCTCCGTCAGGAATTGGATCAGATGCTCATAGCCGGGTTTATCAGTTACCATACAAAAAGGACACCTATAGTGCACAACGCAGAAATTCAACCTTCTGAGCATGGCACAAAAGCTCAGACAAGTTGTAGTTAAGTGAGTGTCATTTAAGCAAATTTTGTTTCATAAAACAAATCGGGGCAGAGCCCCGATTAAAATAAGACTAAAAAACAACTTTTACCGGGATCAGAAGCTTAACCCTGGAGATAACTGTTCCGGTAACTGTAACTGATCCAGCTCCACCGATGCGACCGGATAAGCACAATAATCAGCCGCATAATAAGCGCTGGCTCTATGATTACCGCTACCGCCAATGCCACCAAATGGAGCAGCAGAGCTCGCACCCGTGATAGGTCTGTTCCAGTTGACAATACCCGCCCTGATTTTCCGGAAAAACAGCTGATAGAGCGCTTCATCATCCGACAATAAGCCTGCGGATAAACCAAAACTGGTGTTATTAGCGGCTTTGATTGCCTCATTAAAATCAGTAAAACGGAATACTTTTAACAGAGGTCCAAAATGCTCTTCATCCGGCATGTCAGTGACCAGGCTGCAGTCCAAAATACCAGGCTTAACATAGCCGGGCTCTGCGGTTGTTGCTGCATAGACAACAAGACTTGAGCACCACGTTCAACTAAATCCTGCTGCGCTTTGAGCATGCCCAAGGCGGCTTTTTCCGAGATTAATGTGCCCATAAATGGCTGATCAGCTTCATCATACAAGCCCACTTTCAAAGCTTTCGTCACTTCAAGTAAACGGGCCAGTATTGCATCGCCTTCAGCTCCTAGCGGTAAATACAAACGACGAGCACAGGTGCAACGTTGACCGGCAGAGATAAAAGCGGATTGAATAATGTCATGCACTGCAGCATCTATATCTTTGACATTCTGTACGATCAGAGGGTTATTCCCCCCCATTTCCAGTGCCAGAATTTTATGTGGCTGACCAGCAAACTGCTGATGCAAATAATGGCCAGTGCCAGAGCTGCCGGTAAAAAACAAACCATCAATGCCCGGATGGCTGGCGATGGCTTTACCAGTCTCTACTTCTCCCTGCAGCAAATTCAGTACACCTGCAGGTAAACCAGCTTTTTGCCATAACTGTACTGTCAGTTCAGCCACTTTTGGCGTCAGCTCACTGGGTTTAAATACCACCGTATTGCCGGCTAATAAAGCGGGGACTATATGACCGTTAGGTAAATGACCCGGAAAGTTGTAAGGACCAAAAACAGCTACTACGCCGTGAGGTTTATGCCGTACCCAGGCTTTGCCTTGTGGCATAGGATTTTCTTTCACCCCGGTTCTTTCCTGATAAGCTCTGGCAGAAATATCGATTTTACCTATCATGGCAGCGACCTCAGTGCGGGTTTCCCACAGCGGCTTGCCAGTTTCTTCAGCAATACACAAAGCGAGTTGCTCTTTGTGTTCGGTCAGTTGCGCCGCAAAAGCCCGGGCTATCTGTAAACGCTCGTCGAAACTTAATTCACTCCAGTGCTCAAAGGCTGCTCTTGCTGCGTCAATAGCGCTATTTACCTGAGCGGCGTCCGCACTCTGGCCTTGCCAAATCACTTGCTGTTTTGCAGGATTTAATGAACTAAATAAGCGCCCTGCGCCCTGTTGCCATTGACCGTTAATCAATTGCACTGCTGATATTGTCATTGTCGTTGTCCGCTAAAAATTAAATCCGTGCTAAACGCACCCAATCCCCGTTATTGACCTGTAGCAGCTCTGCACATTCCACAGGTAAGGTCACCATTTCACTGTATTCTTCCAGTTGCAGGTAAAGCCAGGTAGCTCTGAAGTCCTGTAGTTTGGTATTGGACACCATGTAGGGCTGACCTGAGGTGACAGGACCAATCTGAACTTGCAGCTTGCGACTGCTGCGCACACTGCGGATATGCTCCACTTTGGCTTCAACTGTCGGGCCTGCATCAAAAATATCGACATAACCTGTGTTGGAGAACCCTTCCGATTGCAGCAAGGCTAAGGCAGGACGAGTTTTTTCATGCACTTTACCAATCACAGCCTGAGCTTCTTTACTGAGTAAACTGACGTATATCGGATACTTCGGCATCAGCTCGGCGATAAACACCTTTTGGCCTATGCCGGTCAGATAATCTGCTGTGGGGAAATCCACCGAAAAGAAACTATCCTGCAACCATTTCCAGAATGGCGAATGGCCGTCTTCATCCGACACACCACGCATTTCAGCAATGACTCTGTCGGCAAAACGTGAGCGGAATTCAGCGATAAACAAAAAACGGAATTTTGACAACAAACGACCATTGTTTTTCTTGCGACTCGATTCGCGTAAAAACAAAGTGCAAAGCTCGGAAACTCCGGTGTAATCATTACAAAGTGTCAGAATATCGACCGGGTTGTAGACCCCTAAAGCGCGGGAGGTGTGCACCACTTTACCTAGATGGTAATGATAAAACGCATCTTCCAGACCCACTGCAGCTTCAATAGCACTGGTACCGACCACTGCGCCGGTTTCGGGATCTTCCAGCACAAACAAATAGCCTTCATCACCAGGCTTGTCGACCTTTTTAGCAAAAGAGGCCTCGGAGCGGCTAATTTTACGCTGTAACAACTCATCATTGACGGGCAACGAAGTAAAGCCGTGACCTGATTCGACAGCGATGTCGTATAGTTCCGGATAATCTTCGGCTCGGATTGGGCGAATGACCATCATAGTCGCTTACTCCAGTTAATTTGCTTCAGAGCGCCCGATCGTAGCGGGCGCTTCATTTTTTGCTTTATTGTAGTTGTAGTCAGACAGTGTATAAGGGTGAAATTCAGCCTTGTTTCACTTGTGCTACTGCTTTTTCAAAACGCTTCATGCCTTCAATAATGTCTGCTTCAGGGATCACTAATGAAGGAGCAAAACGAATCACGTCCGGACCAGCCACCAGAGCAAACAAGCCCTGATCGGCAGAAGCCAGAAAAAAGTCGCGCGAACGGCCTTTAAACTCATCGTTTAACACAGCGCCTAACAACATGCCCTGACCACGCACTGTACTGAATACATTGTGTTTTTCGTTGATCGCAGCTAATTCGCGGCGGAACAGTTTTTCCCGCTCCAGCACGCCATTAAGCACTTCAGGCTGATTAATGGTATCTAAAGCAGCTTCTGCTACGGCACAAGCCAGTGGATTACCACCATAAGTACTGCCATGAGTGCCGACTTTTAAATGACTGGCAATCTCAGTGGTAGTCAACATAGCGCCAATAGGGAAGCCACCGCCTAAAGATTTAGCTGTGGTCAGAATATCAGGCACTACATTCGTGTGCATATAAGCATACAATTTACCAGTACGGCCCACCCCAGATTGCACTTCGTCATAAATCATCAGTGCATTAAATTGATTACATAAATCACGTACACCTTGCAGAAATTCCAGTTCGCCCGGAATGATGCCACCTTCACCTTGCAAAGGCTCCAGGATCACAGCGCACGTATTGTCCGACATCAGTGCTTTGAGGCTTTCGAGGTTATTGTATTCAGCGTGATCAATAGCACCTGGTTTAGGACCAAAACCATCTGAGTAGGCAGCCTGTCCGCCTACTGTCACAGTGAAAAAGGTACGACCATGAAAGCTTTTACCAAAAGAGATAATTTGCTGCTTTTGCGCACCAAACTTATCCAAAGCCCAACGCCGGGCCAGCTTTAATGCCGCTTCGTTGGCTTCAGCACCTGAGTTGGCAAAATAAACTTTCTCTGCAAAAGTGCTGTCGACTAACTTTTGTGCCAAACGCAAAGCAGGCTCGTTAGTCATCACATTGCTTAAATGCCATAACTTATCAGCTTGTGCTTTTAATGCAGAGACTAAAGCCGGATGGCAATGACCTAAGGCATTCACTGCTATACCGCCTGCAAAATCAATGTATTCACGACCGGCCTGATCCCAGACACGAGAGCCCTGACCACGAACCGGAATAATAGGTGCCGGTGCATAGTTTGGAACCATCACTTCATCAAAAAGTGCGCGGGTGACCTGAATATGTTCTGCCATTTTTTACCTCTGCTGCCATAAAAGTCCGCAGTTTACTCAGGCTGGTTTTTCAGCGGAAAAACGTCGGACGGAAAAAGATGCTTCATCGCATTATTACAGATAAAAAATGAAAAGTCTTGCGTTCAAAATGGCTGAAAGCCTTGAAAAACAAGGCTTCCAGATAGTTTTGCATAGGATGTGAATAACTAGTTATTCGCTCGACTGAGGAAACAGAGCTGAAAAACAGCAAACAACGAATGCCGCAGTTGATCTGCTCTATTTTTTAGTGCAGCAGAAGTGCTGCTGAAAAAAACTGCATGTTTATTGACTAATTTTTTTTAAATTATTCAAAAGACAGCTTTTTCAGGTCCAGAGCCGCTAGCATTTTACGCATTTCATTGTGTACACCAGCATCATTAAGAGCTTTGTTGGCATCATCTACATCCAAACGCTGCTCCTGAATTAAAAACTTCACCTGCACATAAGTATCGGCTTGTTTTACGACTCGGGTTAAATCCATACAACTACTTAGCGGTGTTTCGTCCACGATTTGATCCAGAATAGCAGCCAGAGGCATACGTTTGAGTTGCCAACGAGCGATCAAATCCGCACTGATAATACCGGCAAACTCTTCAATACTGCTGGATAAGAAACCTGCATCAGCATCTAACGCCTCGAGAGCATCGGTCAGTTCATTGTCACGGGCATCGCGGGCACGTAATAATTCAGTACGTTTCACCTGAGCATAACTGCGCAGATAATTACGGATCACCACCATATGACCCATGGTCTGGAACATAGCGGCGCAAAAAGCGACAAAACCGTTTAACCCTTGCGAATCAGCAATAGCGCGAGCCGCGATGGCTGTTGCTAAAGAGTAATCCCAGATCTTGACCTTAAACTGAACAAAAGGCTCGGTAGAATGCGGAATACAATGCCGGAATGCATAAACAGGCACCAGCGACTGCAAGGCTTCTACCCCCAAGAAACGCAACGCGGTTTTAATATCTTTGACCAGGTTGCCTGAGCTGGTTTTATTGCGATAACGAGGCTGATTGACTAAACGCAGTACATCTTCTTTTAACCAATCAACATCGCTGATCAGCGGGTCCAATTGGTTTAACGTAACGGCTTTTGCACTTAAAGCATCAAGTAAAGCCGGGAAATTTGGCCCTAAATCAAACAAGGAACTACTGACAACGTCAATACTGCCCAAACGTTGCATCAGCTCCTGCGCAACTTCGTCATGTAAATGGGCTTGGGTGAAATCAAGGAATATCTTCTTAGCGTTTTCACCGGATTGACGGGCCTCCAGAGCCTTAAGCTCTACTTCAAGCATTTGACGATTGCTTGCCTCTTGCTGCTGGTTTTTTAAATAACGTAAGCGCTTCTGATTTGGGTCAACCCCAATCAGATTATCTATAAACAATTGCTCCAGTGAGGAGGAAGACATAACTACCCTTTACTCCTGTGTATACACAGTTTACTTATCATTATTGTTCAGGCCTTTGCACAATGTCAGAAAATTCTGTAATAACTGATGTCCTTGCTCAGTTAAAATAGCCTCAGGATGAAATTGAACGCCATACAGAGGCAACTTTTTATGCGACAACGCCATAATTTCCGCTTCGTCTGCTGCAGTCCAGGCTTCAATACTCAGCTCATCCGGCAGCGATTCTTGTTCCACTATTAACGAATGGTAGCGTGTCACACTCAACGGGTTATTCAATCCCTGAAACAAATCTCTTTGTCGGTGTTTGATCAGTGAATTTTTACCATGCATCACGGCTCTGGCCCGCACCACTTTGGCTCCAAACACCTGAGCTATCGCCTGATGCCCCAGACAAACGCCAAGGATCGGCATTTGCCCTGCGAAGTGTTCAATAGCAGCGAGTGAAATACCCGCCTGGTCCGGACTACAAGGTCCTGGCGATATCACCAGACTGGAAGGCCGGATCGCAGCTATTTGTGTCAGACTGATTTCATCATTACGACGCACCAGCACCTGTTCACCTAATTCAGCGAAATACTGAACTAAATTGTAGGTAAAAGAATCGTAATTATCTATCAATAAAATCATAACAATCCGGCATTTAGAGCATTACTTTCAATCAACTGTCAATCACAGCCTAAGGTATTGCAGTTACAGGAAGACCGCAGGAATTTGGTTATCCAATCTGACTGGGAGGAGCAGACCAAATCACAAAGCTGCGGCTTCAGGTACAAGGGTTTTAGCCTGGTAACACAAAACCCACAGCATCATAGACTTTCTCAAGCGTCACAGCAGCGCGAGCCCTGGCCTCTGCGGCGCCTTGTTTTAGCACTTGATTCATCAAGCTTTGATCCTGACGAATTTCATGGAACTTCGCCTGTACAGGTTCCAACAGTGCAATGACAGCATCCGCCACATCGCCTTTTAAATGACCGTACATCTTGCCTTCGTACTCAGCGACCAGACTATCAATCGACTTACCTGTTACCCCACTTAAAATACTTAAAAGGTTGGCAACACCCGCTTTGTTCTCCAGATCATAAGCCACACGAGGTGGATCCTCTGAGTCTGTCATGGCCTTTTTGAATTTCTTGCTGATCATCTTTGGATCTTCGAGCAAACCGACAAAATTCCATGGATTCTCATCCGACTTGGACATTTTTTTCGTCGGCTCCTGCAAACTCATGACCCGTGCCGCTACTCCAGGAATATAAGGTTCTGGCACGGTAAAAATCTCACCATGCAAGGCATTAAAACGGTTAGCAATATCACGAGCCAACTCCAGATGCTGCTTCTGATCATGGCCAACCGGGATTTGATGCGCGTTATAAACCAGAATATCGGCCGCCATCAGCACAGGGTAAGTAAATAAACCTGCATTGACGTTATTGGCATGGCGTTCAGACTTGTCTTTAAATTGCGTCATGCGGCTGAGTTCACCAAACTGCGTATAACAATTAAGTATCCAGTTTAGTTGGCTGTGCTCTGGTACATGAGACTGCATAAAGACGCTGGAGCGGTTTGGGTCTATACCGCAGGCCAGATACAATGCCAGACTGTCGAGTGAGGCACTACGCAGAGCCGCAGGGTCCTGACGCACTGTAATAGCATGCAGATCCACAATACAGTACAAACAGTCATAGTCATCCTGCATCCTGTCCCACTGACGCAAAGCACCAAGATAATTGCCTATGGTAAGCTGGCCTGAAGGCTGAGCACCACTAAGTACTATAGGTTTTGCTTTTGGTATCATGGATTTTGACTCTGACATCTATCTTTCCTGTTCTAAACTAGAGATGGCATCCGGTAGCTGAGAAAAACTTTCCAACACCAGATCCGGCTTACTATGCGCAATGGATTGGCCGTGATTATACCCGTAGCTCAGCGCAATAACAGGCATACCAGCAGCACGGGCCGCAAATATATCGTTTTCTGAATCCCCTACCAGCAAAATATCCGCGGGTAAAAGCTCCTGTTGTCTGGCCAGAGCCAACAGCATATCGGGTTCAGGTTTAGCGCGAGCGACATCGTCCGCACACCAGACTGCCTTAAACAGATGCGCTATGTTCAAATGCTGCAATAAAGGTTCGGTGAATTGCCGTGGTTTATTAGTCACTAAAGCTAAGGGATAACTCTGACTGAGCTGTGCTAATACTTCAGGAACCTGATCAAACAGGCGGGTCACTGAACCATTGCTTTGTCGATAAAAACCGATAAATAACTGCTGAGCCTGTTCAAACTCTCTGGCATCGTATCGGCTGGGATAAAGCTCGCCTGTTAATGCTCTTTTAATCAGCATCGCCATGCCGTTGCCAAGCCAATGCTGAACCTGCATCAGACTGACCTGCGCTTTGCCAAGCCTAGCCATCATCTGATTTAAGGCAGGTAAAATATCGGGGGCACTGTCGACCAAAGTGCCATCTAAATCAAAGGCTAATAACTGAAAAGGCTGCACTAGTTCACTCCAGCCAGTTCAGCTCTCATCTGATCAATTACGTGTTGATAATCGCTCTGGCTGAAAATAGCAGAACCGGCCACAAAAGTATCTGCACCTGCTTCTGCTATCTCGCGAATATTTTCTACCTTCACGCCACCATCAATTTCCAGCCGGATGGGTAAGCCACTCTGATCGATGATCTGACGGGCTTGTTGCAGTTTTTTTAAGGTCGAGGGAATAAAAGACTGACCGCCAAACCCAGGGTTGACCGACATCAACAGCACTAAGTCCACTTTATCCAGTACATAGTCTAAGTATGTGAGCGGTGTCGCCGGATTAAACACCAAACCTGCTTTACAGCCCTGCTGGCGGATCAATTGCAAAGTGCGGTCAACATGCTTCGACGCCTCCGGATGAAAACTAATAATAGAAGCGCCGGCTGCCGCAAAAGCGGGCACCAGACTATCGACATTCTCAACCATCAGATGCACATCCACAGGTGCGGTGATGCCATAGTTTCGCAAAGCACTGCAAATCATTGGGCCAAAAGTTAAGTTCGGCACATAGTGATTATCCATCACATCAAAATGCACAACGTCTGCCCCAGCTGTTAAAACGCGACTAACATCTTCGCCCAGACGGGCAAAATCTGCGGATAAAATTGACGGAGCAATCCAATTCGGCTGACGCATCTGATCTCCAAAAAACTAGTGTGAGAAAGCAAAACCCAGACTTTACTGAATCGCTCAGGAAAAATCATCTTTGTCGCCAGCACCTTATGCACAACAAACAGGCAACAACGCACCAACTTTGCACACAAATAATACAACCTTGTAAAAAAAAATATCTATCCATCTGATTTTATTAAGAATACTGCAATGGCACAAAAAATGGACTGTATTGACGGGAACTCATAGATAAGGGCAAATAAAATGACAAAAAAAGTAACACTGGGATCAAAAGCAACAAGTAAAACAATTCGCCGTAGCCTCATCGCATTATGTATTGCAGGCAGCAGTTTCGGTGTAAGTGCGGCCAGCCTGACCGGCAACGTCGCCTTAACCTCCGATTATTTATTCCGCGGTATCTCTCAGACAGATGAAGGCCCGGCTGTACAGGGTGGTTTTACATTAAGCGGTGAATCAGGCTTTTATTTGTCAACCTGGGGTTCAAATATCAAGTTCGGCGAAGGCAGTATGGAGCTGGATATTTTAGCGGGCTGGACTGGCGCCTTAAATGACAGCTGGAATGTTGACGTTGGTGTGATGCAATACCGTTATCCAAAAGGTGACAACGCTGTTGACGAATTTAATTTCTACGAAGGTTATGCCAAGTTCTTTTATGACAGCTGGACTTTAGGTGTCGCCTATTCCCCCGATTATTTTGGCACTGGTGTCGATGATTATTACTACTTGTCCGCCGACTACAAATACAGTCTGGTAGAAAACGTTGCCTTGGATTTACACTTTGGCTACAACGCTTTTGAAGACGAAGCTGAGTTTGAAACCTTTTTAGCTGCGGGTCCTGTTGATAGCGACACCTATATCGACTGGAGTATCGGTTTTAGCACCGAAGTATTAGGTGCTGGTGTGTCACTGAAATATGCAGACACAGACATAGATGGTTCTGCAGAATGTAATCTGTGTGATGGCCGTGCTGTACTGACTTTAAGCAAAACCTTCTGATCCTTGCTGGGATAAAGCCTTTGGCTTTGTCCCTTTTTACTTTTCTGCTGGGCCAACATGCAAATCAACATAAAGTGACTTTTGTCACTGGCAGATTAAGTTATAAACTTGTAACTTGTTCTGAACTTGAGTATCATCCAGCACATAATTCAACCAGTTGAGGTTCGCATGAAGCAACTAGCAAATCGCAAAATAGTGCCCGTAGTGGTCATTAGTTTGTGTCTTGGTTTTATTGCTCATCAGCACACAGCGTCCTCTAACGAATTATGTCAGGCTGCAGTTCAGGCCGATCCCGCAAAACCTCTGGCGATCAGCTCCTTGTGTAAACCTTCTCAGCAAAGCTGGTTCAGTTGGTTACAAGGCAATAGCCGTTCCACCCAATTCCATTTTGTTGATTTACTCGAGTTACTCAATCGTTTTGACCGCAGAGGTTAAACATGGCAAAAGCCCCTGGCTTTAAGCAAGTACTCAAAGCTGTTTTCGGAGCTTTTGTTGGAGTTCAATCTGAACAACAACGTCAACAAGACTTTCAAACAACGACCATTTTGCCTTATTTAGTGGCAGGGATTTTCGCTGTCGTTGTCTTTGTTGCACTGCTGTTAGTGCTGGTCAGTTGGGTTGTAGCGCTCTGAGTCGCTGTTGCATAAAGTGCAAAAAGCTCAGCGACCTTGCCACGACTTGCACCTTTTTGGCTAATTGAACGCCCAACCTGAATCGAAGTTAACTTCGCCTTTTCATACAACTTGCGGGTTAAGGTGGTATCGTGATTACTGATCACCACACTGACACCGCGGCTTTGGCATGTTTCCGCCAGATTAGCCAGTTCAGCCTGATCATCTAAATCAAAGCTATTTTTAGCGTACGAAGTAAAACTCGCAGTGCGGCTCAAGGGCACATAAGGTGGATCACAATACACCACAGCAGGCGAATCAATTTGTTGCATCAGTGCGTGGTAATCCATACAGACAAACTTAGCTTTTTGCGCCTTTTCTGCAAAAAACCATAACTCGGCTTCAGGAAAGTAGGGTTTTTTATAGCTGCCAAAAGGTACATTAAATTTACCGCTGCTATTGTAACGGCACAAACCGTTATAGCCATGACGATTTAAATACAAAAATAATAAGGAACGCTGATAGCTGTCTGAACTTTGATTAAACTCTTCCCGCAATGCAAGATAGCTGCTTTTTTCATTGCTGCTTTGTACAAATAAAGTTTGAGCATCGGTAATAAAATCAGCAGGTTTAGTTTGCAACAACTGATAGAGATTAATCAGATCTGCATTGATATCATTCAGCAGATAGGATGAATAATCAGTATTTAAAAACACCGAACCAGCACCAACAAAAGGCTCTACCAGTAAAGGGGCTTTGGGCAGCTGCTGAGATATCGCATCGACTAAATTATATTTACCACCAGCCCATTTCAGGAAAGCTCTGGATTTTTTTAGCATAAGCAAGCCACCTGGGCGCTTTCCAACTGCATCAGATTAGTTCGCATTAGCTGAGCGGATCTCACGCTGAATGTCGCTTAATGGCTTCACAAAAGGCGTTTGTTGCCGTAATTCCTCCGGCAAAGACTTCACTTGTTGACGCGCAGCGCCACCATTGACATAAGAGGCAGACACCACCACAAACTGCGTTTTACCTTGTTGCTGTCGCTTATAAAGCTGTAAGTTTAAACTGGAATACTTTTGTAAAAACTTTTTAGCCGCAGCTTCCTGTGAGAACACACCTAGCTGTATCGCTACAGTATCGGGTAACATTCCCAGCAACACAGTAGCATCATGAGCAGCAGAGCTATCAGAGACTTTAGTATCTGTCACTGCAGGAGTAGGTTCAGGCTCAGGAACAGTTTCAGCTGCATCGGCTGCCATTTCTGCCACCAGATCATTCTGCTCAGTTACCACATCTGCCGCTTGTTGCTGTGCAGGAGTCGCCGCTGCCTGAGGTTCTGGTTCAGTAACCACTGTTTCTTCACCAGCTGCAGGCAACGCAGGGATCACTGGCTGCTCGCGCATAGGTTCAGATTCAATAGTCATAGTAGAGACAATCTGTTTCTGCGGCAGACCATTTTCATCTTTATCGACTTCCTGCTGCACTGTCATACTGGCCGCATCGGAGGTTTTCCCCATAGCCATTTGTGGCATCCCCTGATCGTCTGCATCAGTGTCTGCTTTAGTACTCTCGGTTGCATTTGGACGAGCTGTCGATGTCACATCAGCCGGCAATTCTTGTTTAATTTCGACTGTAGGTTCGAACTGGCGGTCTTGTTGTAAACGAGCTGCAGCGCTTGTCTCTGTGGAAGAAGGGTAATAAGGCACCATATCATCAGCGATAGGTTGACGGAATTGCTGTTCAGTCCATAACCAGAACATCACGACCGCAGCTATTAAACCAAAACCAATGCTCAGCACTAAAAAAGGCGAAAAAAACTGGCCCGAAGCCTGTTTGGCAGATGTTTGTTGCTGCACTGTTCGACTGCTGTAGTCTGTGCGCCGTTCAGTTTCTATAGAGAATGACGGCTGATCATCAGCACTGTCTGTCGCTCGCAAACCTAAAGGATTGTCTTTGACATCGAATTCAAAGCTGTTGTCTGCCGCACTGGCGACAAAAACAGGGGCATTGCTCTCTTCACGCGCAGAAAAGGCCAAAGGTGAAACGGCAGGTTCAGCTTTTGGCTTAGGAGCAGGAGCAACTTTACGGGGAGGAGTCGCATTCAATCCATGCAACAACAAATGCAAGTCACCAGCACAGTCTTCAATGCGTTCGCGTTGTTCACGACCTGCCAAATTATAGGGCTCGAGTAGCTCTGCCGCTTCTGCTTCAGTAAAGGCAGGGATATTCATTGCCAGACGAATATCAGTTTTTGCCTTTAAACAGCTGACAAAAACACTGACTGGCAACTGTTGGATCAGCTTCCAGCTGGCTTCACTTAGTTGGTCGGCATCGTCAATCAGCAGCAGGTACTGTTCAGCTTTGTTAAATTGCGCCACAAACTCAGACAAAGTCCGCGGCGTAGCGACTGCACCAATCCATTGCTGTTGCATCACTTTTAATACATCGACGGGAGCCAGACTGGCATCAGCCTGCAATAAGGCCACATTAAACTGCTCTGAACAAATTTCAGCTAAGGTCAGGATCAAAGTAGACTTCCCGCTGCCACTGGACCCCACCAATTGCAGACGGTCCGGCTGATTAAACTCCAGCTGCAACAACAGGCGTTGCAATAACTGTCGCTGGGAGCTAAAAGGCCTGAATACTGGGTTAAACGCTGTTGTAGAGCTTGTTTACTCATATACTGAAGAGAGCCATTAATTCTTGTTCGGTCACATCATCGACTATTGCACTTTGTCCCAGAGCCGTAGGAACAATAAAGCGCATTTTGCCAGCCTGTACTTTTTTATCTGTTTTCATATAGGGCATAAAGTCTGCAATGCTCATTTGTGCCGGAGGCGCCACAGGCAAATCAAAAGCAGACAATAAACCCATTATACGTTGTAATTCTTCATGGTTCAGAGCACCACGACTTACTGCAAGTTGTGACGCCATCACCATACCCACAGCCACAGCCTCGCCGTGCAACCATTGACCGTAACCTAAAAAGGCTTCAATCGCATGGCCAAAGGTATGGCCTAAATTTAATAAGGCCCGTTCGCCCTGCTCAGTTTCATCCCGGCTGACAATGTCGGCTTTCATCTGGCAACAATGCTGGATCATTTCACCTAAAACAGCAGGTTGCAGCTCACGGATAGCCTGTTGATTTTGCTCCAGCCAATTGAAAAATACCAGGTCGCTGATCAGCGCATACTTGATCACTTCCGCCATACCGGCAGCAAATTCAGAGGCAGGTAAAGAGCTTAAAACAGAGGTGTTAATCAGCACCAGATCAGGTTGCTTAAAAGCCCCTATCATGTTTTTCCCCAGCGGATGATTGACCGCTGTTTTCCCACCCACTGAAGAATCCACCTGAGATAACAAAGTGGTAGGAATTTGAATAAAGCGCACACCACGCTGATAACAAGCCGCGACAAAACCTGTCAGATCGCCAATGACGCCGCCACCCAAAGCCACGAGTAACACATCGCGGTTGACTTTGTGCTCAAGTAAAAAGGACATCACCTGCTCAAAAGAGTGAAGAGTTTTGTAGGCTTCGCCGTCAGGTAAAATAAAGGAGTGAACTGTTGAATCAGGAAATAATGCAGTGACGGCAGGCAAATACAGCCCTGCAACCACTGGATTAGAAATAATCACCACCTGACGGGCTTTAGGTAAAAACTCCGTCAGAGACTGATTAAATAACTGGGGACTAATCAGGATAGGGTAGCTGCGCTCTCCAAGTTGTACTGCAACTTTTTGCATCAACAGCTCTCCTTATATCCCTGAAAAGTTATCTCAAACTAGAAACCAAGTTGTTCAACGATTTGATTCGCCACTGAACGGGCACTTTGCTCATCTGTACGTACGGTAAAGTCAGCGATCTCTTCATACAGAGGATTACGCTCAGCCGCCAGACGTTCCAGCACCTCTTTTGGTGCTTCTTCGGTTTGTAACAACGGACGTCTTTTGTCACGTTGAGTACGGGCCACTTGTTTCTCTATAGGGGTTTCTAAATAAACCACTATGCCACGCGCGGATAAACGGTTGCGGGTTTCTTTGCTCAGCACTGAGCCACCACCAGTCGCCAGTACTATGCCTTGTAATTCTGTTAAGTCCGAGATCACGTTCTCTTCGCGAACACGGAATCCCTCTTCGCCTTCCAGATCAAATACCCAGGCTATATCTGCACCAGTGCGGCGTTCAATTTCCTGATCTGAGTCGTAGAATTCGAGATGAAGCATGTCTGCTAAATGACGGCCAATTGTACTTTTGCCTGCACCCATTGGGCCTACCAGGAAGATATTGCGTTTTTCTGCCATAGTTCGTAATGCTGCTGCGCTAACTTAGAAGGTTAATTTCAGGACCCGAAAGCTCCCACGAAAATTTGAAGCGGTGAATTATGTCAGCAATCAGCTTGGCTTGGCAAGCTAATTTTCTGCCGGAGCCAGCGTCAGCTCCGGCCTTAGGTTGGTGCCTTTTATAAACTTTCAGTCAGAATTTTTGGGGTAACAAAAATCAGTAATTCGGTTTTTTCATTAAAGTCATTACGGCGTTTAAATAAATTTCCTACATAGGGAATGTCACCCAAAACCGGCACCTTTGAGGTGGTATTGGTCATCTGCTGTTGATAAATGCCACCCAGGACCACTGTAGCCCCATTATCAACCAAAACCTGAGTTTGAATACGCTGAGTGTCAATGGCCTGAGCCGGGCCATTGCCTGTCGACACAGTTTCACCGCGGGTATCCTGAGTGATTTCTAAATCCAGAATAATTTTGTTGTCCGGTGTAATTTGCGGTGTCACTTCCAGACTTAAGACCGCCTTTTTAAAGGTGACTGTGGTAGCGCCACTGCTGGATGCTTCCAGATAAGGAATTTCAGTACCCTGCTCGATCCGGGCTTTTTTCTGATTCGCCGTGGTAATACGTGGGCTGGCAATAATTTCGCCTTTGTTCTCCTGCTCCAAAGCGGAGAGTTCCAGGTCCAGCAAAGTGCCATCAGCAAACTTTGTGACATGAAAAGCGATACTGCCAGCGGGATTAGCCACAGGTAAGTTGACATTCCATCTGTCGTTTAACGCTGGCACAGTGCCCCCCGCCAGATTATTCGCGCCCGGCGCTGTGCCGGACCAGGCCTTATCATTTTGCTGATCGCTAAAGCCCCAGCGTAAGCCAATTTCGTCCCTTACATTGTCTTTGACTGTCACCATACGGGATTCAATCAGCACCTGTTTCACAGGTACATCAAGCCGGCGCAATAAACGTCGCACATTTTCGATAGTGGTCGCCGTATCTTTCACCAATAAAGTATTAGTTCTGTCGTCCACTGCTACATTGCCTCGGGCCGACAATAAAGTCGCTTCTTTGTTATTTAACAATGCTGCTATATCTGCCGCTTTGGCGTAGTTAATAGCTAGAAATTCTGACATCAGAGGCTCTAATTGCTCAACCTGCTGTTGAGCCTGTAGCTCTTTGGCTTCGCGTGCAGCCAGCTCATCCGACGGCGCTATCATCAGAATGTTGCCATCCATGCGTTTATCCAGCCCACGTACTTTCAGTACTATATCCAGTGCTTGATCCCAGGGCGTGCCGTCCAGCCGTAAGGTGATATTGCCAGTGACTGAGTCGCTGGTGACCAGATTAAAGCCATTGTAATCCGCAATAATCTGCAGCACAGTGCGAACCGGAATATCCTGAAAATTCAAAGAAATAGCTCGACCTACATACTGGCCAGCTGCCACTGATTTACTTTGTTCAGCCGATTTTTTCTGCACGATAAGATGAAACACCTCGTCGACTTGCTGGTAGCTGTAAGTAAAAGCATCAAGAGTTTCAATCACTAATCTGGCTTTGTTGCCTTCACGGAAGGTTTCAATGCCTTTGACCACAGTTGCAAAATCCAGTACGTCCAGTTGGTACAACAACTCATCACTAATTTTTGTGTCATGAAAATCGAGCTGAATCTGGTCGTTTTTCTCCACTACATCTACAGCAGCCGAATTTTGTTGCAAAAACACCAGGACTTTAGCTTCGCCTTGTTCACCCCGACGAAAGTCTATTGAATCAATTTCATTAATAAAATCTTTGCCAGCCTGCCCTGCTGAGGCAAAAAAGCTGGTGAGCAAAACGCAAAACAGCATGAGTTGACAACAATGGAGGAGCCTGTCGCCTGTTGTAATGTTTCTCATCATTCAGCTCGCTCAGTTAGTTTCGGCAGCATCAATGGACGCCTCCAATAGTTGTAATTTGCTGTTTCTCTGCACAGTACAGCCACTGCCATCAGGAATAAATTCTGTTATCTCAATATAGTCAGGCTTCACTGCAACCACCCTGCCATGAAATAAACCTAATCTGTCGTTGAGACCTATCCTGTGCATACTTTGATCGGAGGCTTCAATTAAAGCCCATAATTGATCGGCATGACCTAAAGTTCCGCGCATGGTTAAGTTGTCTATCGCGTAGTGTTCTAAGGCTTGTTTTTCACGCTGATGATCCAGCTGAATACAACCGGGTTGATGCAGAGCTTGCTGGTTATAGGCTTGTGGCGATGGCAGGCTAAAAGGGCTACGCAATTCAGAGCTGGTGTAGGGTAAATGTTCAAAGTCCTTCACAGGAGGTAAAGGCGGAATTTGAGCCTGGTAGTGGCCTTCACATCCGCCATAAACTGCTGAATATCTGTTGTATCGCTAAAACATCCGCTGAGCGCCAGCAAAGCAGTCAGCATCATAACGGGAGCTTGTTTCATTTTTTCAGCTCCTTGTACCTGTAAGTTTTAGCTATGACGCTAAAACTCTGATTACCCTCTTCCCGGCTTTGGATCACAAAATCATGCAAACTGACAATACGAGGTAACTTAGCGATTTCACTGACAAAATTGCCAATCTGGTGATATTCCCCTATGACTTCAATCTGAATGGGTAATTCGGTGTAGAACTCTTTTTCAATTTCCGGCATCCAATTAATACGGACAAATGTAAGTCCTACTGAGGTACCGGCAAAAGTAATATCATCCAGCATGCCTGGCGTTTCATGGGTCGCCGGTAACTGCTTTAACAACACTGAAAAGGTTTTTTCCATCTCCTGCATTTGCTGCTGGTACAGCTCCAGGTTAATAGCTTTACCGTATTTACTTTGATACTCAAGGCGGAGCTCCTGTTCCTTCTGCAGCTGCGCATCCAGATGACTAACCTGGTCTTTAATCAGCAACAAGTAACTCAATAACATCACAGCAGAAGCAACCACCAAAGCAAAACCGACCTTACCCGTCTTAGGCCATGCCCCCATGTTGTTAAAATCAAGCTCAGCTAAGTCGATATCAGATAAGTTGATATTCAGGCTCATTTTTGCCCCCCTGCTTTGTTGGCCGTTTTGCCTGCAGGTTGTGACGGCAGCGGTGGGGGTTCAGCGCCAACCAGGCGCAAATGCATCTTAAAATCGCTTAATAAACCACTGTCATCTTTACTGGCCTGAATAAACTCCAGCACAGGCTGAGTCAACAAAGGAGATAGCTCAATCACCCTTAATAAGCTGGATAATCTGTTATTCGACTCACTTTTCCCTGTTATGAGTAATCTGTTAAATTTTTTATCCATAGACACCAGATACACACCTGCAGGCACAGTTTTAGCCACCTCATCCATTATTTGAGTGCCCAGGTTTCTGCTACGCTGCAATTGTTCAATCAATGACATACGCTGCTGCAAACCTTCTTTTTGTTTTTCCAGCTCGCGGATTTGGCCGATACGCAGGTTTAAGTGCTTAATTTCCATTTCGAGCAAAGTATTACGACTGATTTGCCCTTCGACACGAGCCTGATATACCCAATAGACCAAAAACATCAGCACAAATGCCAGCACAGCCACTTGCGCTAACACCGTCAGATAATCCATCTGTTGTTGTTTACGGGCAGCTTCACGCCATGGCAGCAGGTTTATTGATGCCATGAAGTAAAACTCCGCAATGCCAGACCTGTTGCGATCATCAGACAAGGCGCTTTTTCAGTCAGTTGCTGACGATTGACCGTCGCAGCGGATTCCATATGCCGGAATGGGTTAGCGACCACGGCCTGGATAGCTAATTCGTCACTGATCAGTTTGTCTATGCCATCCAGTAAGCTGGTACCGCCACTCACCAATAAATAATCAACCTGCTCTTTACCACTGGTGGTCAGGTACATTTGAATAGCACGACGAATTTGTTGTAATAACATGGTCTGAAAAGGCGCAAGCACTTCAAAGCTATAACTCGGGGGCAAATCGGCCAGAATTTTCGCCTGCTCAGCTTCTTCGTAAGTTTTATTGTAGTAATGCATAATGCTGCGGCTGTACTGCTCACCACCAAAGGCGATGTCTCTGGTATAAAGATTTTTATCACCTTCCACTATGCTCAACAGTGTCATAGTGGCGCCAACATCCAACACCGCCACTACTTTTTCTGCTGCATCTTCCGGCAATTGATCCAAACATAATTCAGCAGCCCGACTTAAAGCAGAACTTTCGACATCTATCACTTTGGCAGTAAAACCGGCAGATTCTAATGCGGTCACCCTTGCCTGCACACTTTCGGTGCGGGCAGCGCTGAGCAGCACATTAACTTTACTGGGATCCGTTTCATTGATCTCTAGCCGCTCGAAATCTAAACTGACTTCATTTAGCGGATACGGAATTAAACTATCGGCTTCCAGTTCAATCTGACGGGCTAATTCAGCATCTGTTAAACTGGCATCCATAAAAATCACTTTACTGATCACCAGAGAACCCGACACAGCTGCAGCTGCATACTTAATTGATTTATCTATCTTTTTTCTAATATTCAATAAGGCATCTGCGACGGCTTCTATGTCCTGAATTTCACGATCGACCATTGTGCCTTTCAGCATAGGTTCTATTGCAAAGGCTTCTACTTTATAATGCTGGTTGTGCTGGCTTAATAACACAGCTTTCACAGCATGTGAGCCAATATCGACCCCTAAGATCAAAGCTTTTTTGGTTTGAAACAGAGTGCTTCGCATAGCGTCCTGTACACAGGTCAATGATTTCTATTGAACTTCTGTCAAGAGCTTAGTCGTTTCGTAAAAAATTGCGTAGGGTCGACAAATAGCTTTTAAAAAAAACAGACTGACATTCCCGTCAGCCCCGAAAATATACATTGAGGTTCATCAGTGTCGTGGTTTAAAAAACTAATCATTCTGTTGATTGCAGGTGCTTTTTCCGTTGTGGCTTTGGTTGCGGCGAGTTACTGGTATGTAAAAGATGACTTGCCAAGTGTGGCCACATTAAAAGACGTCAAACTGCAAACACCTATGCGTGTTTTTAGTCAGGACGGAGAGCTGATTTCACAGTTTGGTGAAAAGCGCCGTATTCCGTTAACACTGGAAGAAATGCCTGACTTACTGATTAAAGCTGTGCTGGCCACGGAAGATAACCGCTTTTATGAGCATCCGGGCATTGATGTCATTGGTATGTTCCGCGCTGCGACTGTAGTGGCATTCAGTGGTGAAGCCAAACAAGGCGCCAGTACTATTACTCAGCAATTAGCACGGGTATTTTTTCTGACCCGTGAGAAAAAGCTGATCCGTAAAATTAAAGAAATCTTTTTGGCTTTACGTATCGAACAAGAACTGACCAAAGACGAAATTCTGGAGCTGTATTTAAACAAAATTGAGTTAGGTCAGCGCTCTTTTGGTGTCGGTGCTGCAGCCCAGGTCTATTTCGGTAAAAACATTCAGGATTTAACTTTATCCGAAATCGCTATTATTGCCGGCTTGCCGCAAGGTCCTTCGGTATTAAACCCGGTCCGCTCACCAAGTCGTGCCCGTGCCCGTCGCAATATAGTGCTGGGTCGTATGCTGAATGAGGGCTACATCACTCAGGCTCAGTATGATGAAGCATTACAAGAACCTATTTTATCCAAACTACATGGTGCACAGATCACAGCATCTGCACCTTATATTGCAGAGATGGTGCGTCAGGAAGTGGTGGATAAATACGGCGAAGAGGAAGCCTATTCCAAGGGCTTTCAGGTATTTACCACCGTAGACTCCAGATTGCAGGGTAAAGCTGTCGCTGCAGTACAAAAAAATGTGGTGGGCTATGACGAGCGCCACGGCTACCGTGGCCCTGTCGCGACTTTATGGCAAGCCAACCCTGAACCACAAGCGGATGGTTCTGTAAAGTTTGTGGAAAAAGATCGTCTGAGCGATGAAGCTATTCTGGCTTATCTGGATAGCCAGGATGGACTGGAAGATTTAATTCCTGCGGTGATCACTGAAGTATCAGGCCAACAAGCCGAAGCCATTTTATCGGGTGGCCGCAAAATCAGCCTGTCCTGGCAAGGTCTGAGCTGGGCCCGTGCTTTTATCAGCCACGACAGACAAAGCCATCCGCCTAAAGCCGCAGCTGATGTGTTAGCACCAGGTATGCATGTGTTAGTGCGTCCTTCTGCGGGAGAGTGGCGTTTAGGCCAAATTCCAGGAGTCAGTGGCGCTATTGTGGCCATCAACCCAAAAGATGGCGCAGTACAAGCTTTGGTTGGTGGCTACAGTTTTGCCATGACCCAGTTTAACCGAGCCACTCAGGCCAACCGTCAGGTCGGTTCCAATATTAAACCTTTTATTTATTCAGCTGCTTTGGAATCTAATCTGACACTGGCGACTTTGATGAATGACGCCCCTATTCATGAATGGGATGAAGGAGCCAATCAGGCATGGCGTCCCAAAAATTCACCTGAAGTGTATGACGGCGCTATTCGTATTCGTGAAGCCTTAGCCAAATCGAAGAACGTAGTAGCGGTGCGCTTATTAAGAACTGTTGGAGTAGAAAAAACCCGTCAGCATCTGACAAAGTTTGGTTTCAGAGAAAAAGACTTACCCCACAGTGAAACTCTGGCGTTAGGTTCTGCCTCCTTAACCCCGCTGGAACTGGCAACAGGTTACGCGGTATTCGCTAATGGCGGTTATTTGGTCAAGCCTTATGTCATTACCAAAATTCTGGATGATCAGAACAACCTGATCTTCGAGCATGTGCCTGTATCTGTTTGTCCTGAATGTGAACAGCAAGACTTGGCGGCCCGTGCCGCAAAAGAAGCGCCGGCTTTGGCTGAAACTGCAGATCCAGAAACCGCAGATCCTGAAGCTCAACTCGAAGCGACGTTTGCCGAACAAACCGCAACGACAGAACAAGCGACTGTCGCACCAGCACCAGCTTATGCACCACGGGTGTTATCGGCGCAAAATGCTTTTTTAATTGCGGACGCGCTAAAAAGCTCTATCTGGGGTGGTGGTGACTGGAAAGCAGGGACAGGCTGGAACGGCACAGCTTATAAATTGAAAGAGCTAAAACGTCAGGATTTATCCGGCAAAACCGGTACCACCAATGATGTAAAAGACGCCTGGTTCTCCGGTTTTTCACCTGATTTAGTGGTGACATCCTGGGTCGGTTTTGATGATGCGGAAAGCCGGTTAGGTAAAACGGCCTGGAATAACAATCTGGGTAAAGATCAGGTCGCAGGCGGTGAGTCGGGCGCAAAAACCGCATTACCAGCCTGGCAGGAATTTATGGGGTTTGCGTTAAAAGATAAACCACAGGTTTTTGTACAACCTCCCGTAGGTATTACTTCAGTGCGCATTGATTTAAAAACAGGTTTGCTGACTCAGGCGACTGATAACAGCAGTGGTTTTGAGTTTTTTATTCAGGGCACAGAACCTAAAACTTATGTCAATTCGTCGGTCCAACAGTTGCCCACGCAGAATAATCAGCAACAACAGGAAGAAATCGAGTTGTTCTGATCGCGGTCTGTTGTACGTAGTGAAAGGTCGCTTTTAAGCGGCCTTTTTTATTCCGGCTTCGCAACTATTTAACTATCACATCAAGTTATTTATATCTGCTTACAACTACAACTGAATTTTCTGCGCTGAAACCAGTCTGATAATAACTAACAATAATTCAAGGACTTCTATCAATGAATACTAAAGGTTTATTGGACCAGTTGCTTAAGGCCGGTTCTGATCTGATGCAACAGAAATCAGTATCACAGAGTTCTCATCAATCATCTGCCTCCTCTTCAGTCAGTAAATTAATGTCAGGTTTTGGTGGCGGGGCCATATCCGGTGGTGCTTTAGCTATGCTGCTTGGCTCAAAAAAAGGCCGCAGCCTCGGTGGAAAAGTCATCACCTATGGCGGTTTAGCTGCACTGGGAGTACTGGCTTATAAAGCCTATGGCAACTGGCAGCAACAGAACAAAGGCACAGTAGACCAGCATGAACCTCAAACTGTAGACCGTTTGCCTGCACCGCAAGCCGAACAACACAGTCACGCTATATTAAAAGCATTAATAGGCGCAGCCAAAGCCGATGGTCATATTGATCAACAGGAACGCGAATTGATTGACAGCGAAATAGCAAAACTGACCTCAGATTTAAGCCTGCAACGCTGGTTTGATCAGGAACTGGCAAAACCATTAGACCCTGCCGATATCGCAAGTGCTGCCACGACACAGGAAATGGCGGCTGAGATGTATCTGGCGAGCCTGTTGGTGATCAACGAGCAAAACTATATGGAAGGGGCTTATCTGCAGGAACTGGCACGTCAGTTGAAACTGCCCACTGAGCTCAAAGCTGAGCTGGATTTTCAGGCCAAACAGGCGTTAGCCGCTTAACTTTTGGCTGCGCTAAAAAGCAAAAAGCCGGATCAAAAATCCGGCTTTTTTCGTTGGACCAGCTCAATTCAAAGTGCTTCAAACCAAACTTTGGTGGCGTCTAAAGCTTCTTTAACCCGGTCAGGACTGGTGCCTGCTAAAGATGCACGTTTCGCCAAACCAGCTTCAATAGTCAGAGCTGCAAACACGTCATCACTGATCAAAGGTGATACCTGCTGCATTTCAGCTAAAGCTAAAGCTTCCAGCGGTTTTTGCTGCTTCGAAGCCACCAGCACCAACTCACCAGATAACTCATGAGCGTCACGGAAGGCGATGCCTTTACCGACCAGATAATCGGCCAGATCGGTGGCATTGCTGTAGCCAAGCTCTGCGGCTAAGCGACAGCGTTCTACATTCACCGATAGATGCGGCAGCACTGTCGCCAGCACCAGCAAGCATTGTTGCCAGCTTGCCATTAAATCAAAAAAGCCCTGCTTGTCTTCCTGCATATCTTTGTTGTACGCCAGAGGCAAACCTTTGAGGACATGCAAAATAGCCACTAAATGACCCAACACCCGGCCGGTTTTGCCACGCAATAATTCAAACACATCAGGGTTTTTCTTTTGTGGCATCAAGGACGAACCACTGCTAATCGCATCACCGAGCTTAAAGAAAGCCGCTTCGCCCGAGCAGAAGAAAATCACGTCTTCGGATAAACGCGATAAATGCGTCATACACAAAGAGGCTGCAGCAGATAACTCCACCACATAGTCCCGGTCGGACACTGCATCCAGGCTATTCAGTGCTGCAGATTGAAAACCTAAACGCTGGGCTAAGGCGGTGCGGTCGATTTGAATACCAGTACCAGCCAAAGCACCACAACCTAAAGGACAGACGTCCATCCGCGCTAACGCATCGTCAATACGGCTGAGATCGCGTTTAAACATTTCGATGTACGCCAAAGCCCAGTGACTAACCAGCACAGGCTGAGCCCGTTGCAGATGAGTAAAGCCAGGCATCACAGCACCAAAATGCGCATCAGCAAAAGTAACCAAAGCCCCAATAGCGTTGATTAAGGTGTCGCGTACCTGAGTGGCATTCAGCTTGGTCCACAAACGTAAGTCGGTGGCCACTAAGTCGTTACGGCTGCGGCCTGTGTGCAGCTTTTTCGCTACCACACCAATTTTTTGCTGCAACTGAGCTTCCACCCAGCTATGAATATCTTCTTCCTGCGTCTGCAGCGGCAGCTTTGGATTCGATTCGAGCGCTAAAGCTAAATCAGCCAAAGCATGATCCAGTTGTTCTGCTTCAGCTGTGGTAATAATGCCAGCTTCAAGCAAGCCTATGGTCCAGGCACGGGAGGCCTGAATATCCTGTTGCGCCAGCAGATAGTCAAAACTTAATGAGTCATTAAATTCACTGAACTCGGCCAGACTGGCTTCGGTAAACCGACCACCCCACATCGCCATGATAAATACCTCTGCATTAATAGTAGATATACCCAAAGTAATTGATGTTGCGGCGCGACAGCAAGAGAGCGAGCCCCCATGAACATAGTAGTCCTATGTGATTGGGGCGAGAGAACGCAGTCAACAAAGCGGCAGCTTCAAGTACGAAGGGTATAGAATGGGCGGCCTGGTAGCCGCCCTAATAATTACGCCAAGAGCTTAACCTTTGCTATGCAAAGCACGAATACGGCTGGCTAAGCTATACAGGCGGATAAAACCTGCAGCGTCTTTTTGGTTGTACACTTCATCGCCTTCAAAAGTGGCGAAAGCTTCTGAGTACAGGCTGTTGGGTGAACGGCGTTGCGTTACAGTCACGTTGCCTTTGTACAGTTTGACCACTATGTCGCCTGTCAGTTGATCAGCAAGTGAAGTAGCTGCTGCTAACAAAGCATCTTTTAACGGCGTGAACCAACGGCCATCATAGACCAGCTGAGCAAACTCTAAGCCCACTTCTTCACGGTATTTCAGTGAAGTGCGGTCATACACCAAAGATTCCAGTGCACGTAAAGCCGCCACTAAAATAGTGCCACCAGGGGTTTCGTAACAACCGCGGGATTTCATCCCCACTAAACGGTTTTCAACTATGTCGATACGGCCTACGCCATGCTCTGAACCAATAGCATTCAGCACCTCAATGGCTTTGACAGGAGCTACCACTTCACCGTTTAACTTAGTCAGTTCGCCTTTTTCAAAACTTAACTGAATATGTTCGGCTTTATCCGGCGCCTGCTCTGGTGATTTAGTCCACATCCAGATTTGGTCAGATGGCTCATTCCATGGGTTTTCAATCTCACCACCTTCGTGCGAGATATGCCATAAGTTAGCATCTCGGCTATAGATTTTGGTGGCAGAAGCAGTAGTAGGCACATTTTTCTCAGCCAGATAATTGAGCAGTGACTGACGCGAGTTAAATTGCCATTCACGCCATGGTGCTATCACTTTTAACTGTGGAGCTAAGGCAGCAAAAGCACCTTCAAAACGCACCTGGTCATTACCTTTACCGGTACAGCCGTGACACAACGCATCAGCACCTAATTTCAGCGCCAGCTCAACCTGAGCACGGGCAATCACAGGGCGTGCCATAGAAGTACCCAGTAAATACTGGCCTTCATACACTGCACCTGTTTTTAAGGTAGGGTAAATCACTTCTTTGACTAATTCTTCGCGCAAGTCGACCACGTAGCACGAGCTGGCACCTGACTTAATGGCTTTTTCTTCCACGCCAGCCAGTTCTTCATCACCCTGACCTACGTTGGCCACAAAGGCGATGACTTCACAGTCATAGTTGTCTTTTAACCAAGGCACTATGGCTGATGTGTCTAAACCACCTGAATACGCTAACACTACTTTTTTGATACTCATGTCCAACCTCAACTAAATAAACTGACTAATACGGCATTCTGAGCGTGCATACGGTTTTCTGCCTGCTGCAACACTAAGGAATTATCACTATCCAGAACTTCGCTGGTCACTTCATGCCCACGGTGTGCTGGCAGGCAGTGCATAAAATGTTTGATGGCTAAACGCTGCATCACTGCAGTATTTATTTGGTAAGGTGCAAACAGGTTCTCGACCAGTTTAGGGTCGGCCTTTGCGCCCATCGACAACCAGGTGTCGGTGTAAATAGCATCAGCGCCAGCTGCTGCGGACACATGCTGACTTAAAGTCAGTTTAGCGCCGCTTTTTTCTGCTATCGCCTGAGCTTTTAACAGTACATGAGCATCAGGACCAAAGCCTTGTGGTGTGACCACTGTCAGCGTCATCCCCATAATGGCAGCGCCTAACATCAGCGAGTGGCAGACATTGTTCCCATCGCCGACAAAAGCCAGATGCACCTGGCTTAAATCGCCATAATGCTCTTTTAACGTCAACAAATCGGCCAGAGCCTGACAAGGATGATACAAATCGCTCAGTGCGTTAATCACTGGTTTTTTGCTGCTTTGCGAAAGCAATACTAATGTTTTCTGAGAATAGACCCGCGCCACTATGGCATCACACCAACAGGCCAGGTTACTGCCAAAATCTTCCACTGATTCACGTACGCCCATAGCTCCGTTTTGCTGATCCAGATAGACACTGTGACCACCCAATTTATTGATCCCTACATCAAAGCTGACGCGGGTTCGCAAAGAAGGTTTTTCAAACAACAAGGCAATGCTTTTGCCTTTGAGCGCAGAGCTGTATTGCTCTGGGTGTTGTTTGATCTGAAGCGCAAGCTCCAGCAGGTCGGATAATTGGGTCTGGTCTAATTCAGCTAAACATAAAAGCTGGGTTAATTTACTCATAAAAACACACTGCATGTCCGCTAGGCGGCATCCTTATCGTTGCAACACACCCTTATGGTGTGTTTTGTTTCGGGATCAATAGACTCATCAAATCAATTGATGTGGCTATATACCCAAAGTAATTGGAGTTGCAGCGAGGCGACAAGGGCGTGAGCCCCCAGGAGCATAGTAACCTATGCGACTGGGGAGAGAGCACGCAGTCAACAAAGCTGCAGCTTCAAGAACGAAGGGTATACACGATGCAAGTACCTACTGCTTCTTGTTGCATCAACTTTAATAAATCGTCCGGATGCTGCCATCCTGCCACTGTAATATTACGTTTCAGTGCTTGAGCCGTTTCGAGCGCTGCGTCCAGTTTTACTTTCATGCCACCTTTAATCACGCCATCAAGCACCAGTTGCTGCGCTTCTGCTGCGGTTAAAGTTGGGATGAGTTGCATAGTGGCATCGAGAATACCAGGCACATCAGTCAGTAAGACCAGTTGGCCCTGCACCAGCTGACAAATAGCAGCAGCTGCAATATCAGCATTCACATTCAATAACTGACCATCAGCACTTAAGCCAATAGAGCTGAATACAGGGGTAAAACCCTGGGCCAATAAGGTATTCAGCAGCAGTGGATTGTTTGGTTTAGCAATGCCCACAGCGCCTAATTTATGATTGATATCAAAAGCTAAACTACTACCTGCTGCCAGACTTAAACCTACAGGATTTAACCCCTGTAAGGTGGCCCGAGCCACCATATCCGCATTAACAGCACCATCTAAAGCACCGGTGATCACGGGCATTTGTTCGGCTGGTGATACCCGCTGGCCATCAATTTTTTGAGTCTCGAAACCAAATTTGGCCAGCCACTGATCGACCTGATCGCCACCGCCATGCACCAGCACGATCGGATACTGAGTTTTAAGCTCTGCACAAACTTTTAATAAGGCATCTAAAGCGGCCTGATCCTGCAATAAACGGCCACCCATTTTCAGAACTAAAGGTGTCTGGTTCATTCTGCTGCTCCTGCAAATAAACCTGCAGTTTCAGGAGCACCAAATTTGATATTGGCCGCCTGCATCGCCTGAGCCGCAGCACCTTTGAGCAGGTTATCAATAGCGGACACAATCACCAGCTGCTCAGCATCCTGTTGCCAGTGGATATCACAAAATGGGGTACCCGCCACATCAGCCACATTGGGCGAATGTTTGACTAAACGTACTAATGGCTTAGTTGCATAAGCTTGCTGGAAAGCGGTAGCTACTTGCTCTGCAGTCACACCAGATTTTAAAGTCACCACGCTGGTGGCCAGAATGCCACGCTTAAAGTTGCCTAAATGCGGCGTGAACACCACTTTACGGCCTAAGTTCTGTTCGATTTCAGGTCTGTGTCTGTGTTTAAAAAAGCCATAAGCATTTAAGCCTACTTCACAAAATGAGGTGTTTAATGCCGCTTTACGACCCGCACCTGACACACCGCTGGTAGCGTTGATCACAGGAATACAACCATCAGCCACTAAACCTGCTTTTAATAAAGGCAATAACGCCAGCGAACAGGCCGTTGGGTAACAACCAGGCACTGAAACCAGCTGTGGCAACGGCTTATCCAGCCACTCCATTAATGAATACACAGCTTGATCCAAGAGTTCCGGATGCTGATGCTCGTAACCATAATATTTAGGATACAAAGCCGGGTCTTTTAAACGGAAAGCGCCGGATAAATCAAACACAGCTATGCCTTTGGCCAATAACAAAGGCGTGACCGCTTCACTGACTTCATGAGGTAAAGCTAAAAAGGCCACATCCAGTTTGCCTGCTAACTCTTCCACTAAATCATCCGTCCACGGCTGCACCTGGATATCCACAACGTTTTGATAACGTGGATATAAATTCGAAAAAGGTTCAGCAGCGCGGCCAGCGGAAGCAAAAGCGTAACTCAACTCAAAATACGGGTTCCGTGCCAACATAACGGCCAGTTCGGCGCCGCTATAGCCGGCAGCACCTAATACAGCGCTGCGCAGTTTGGTGGTAGAGGAAGTGGATTGAGTGGACATAGGTCGCTGAGTCTCCGAAAACAAAAATAATAAATTAAGGCCACGCCAAAAAAGTGTGGCCAGTGTAGTGGCTTCGCCATGCAGTTTCAAGAATTATTATGCTGAATTAGTGAATTTTTATTTTATTTAATTCATAAATTCAAACAAGCACCTGATCCACTGCAGAAAGACCACAGCTTAGACCAAAATGCCCCAAGGCAGAAGTCGGATATACCCATCGTGCTTGAAATTGCCGCTTTGTTGACTTCGCCATCTCGCCCCGGTCACATAGGTTAACTATGCTCCCGGGGTCTCACTGGCTTGTCGCCTCGCCGCACCTTCAAGTAACTTGGGTATACATCAAAGACCCACAGCTTCGCCCTGAGGATCGATGTTCTGGCCAGGCAGGCTGTTGAGCGCGTCAGTTAAGCTTGAATAAAAACTCAAAATACCGGGCAAAGGCTGCACCTTAGCTTTGGCCAGCGTTTTTAGCGGTTGAAAGGTTAAGTCTGTCACCAATAAATGCGTGCCCTGTTTTTCAGCCAGACTGACCAGTTTGGTAAAAGCAGAGAGCCCACCGGCATCCATCAAAGTCACGGCATCCATCACTAAAATAGCGCCTTGTTGTTGTTTGAGTTTGACCGATAGCTCACCAAACACTCGGTCGGCTGCGGCGAAAAACAAAGGGCCGCTGATGCGAAATGCTTTCCAGCCTTGCGGCAAAGGCTCAAGCAGGTATTTTCTGTTATGACTGATATCAGCGACACGAGTCATATCGGCCACTTGCTTCACAAAGAAGAAGGCCGCTATCACCATGCCACAGCTGATAGCAATGACCATATCAAACAGCACAGTACAGAGAAAACAGATCAGGAAAATAATAATGTCGTTACGGGGCGCTGTTTTTAGCAGATGCACAGCTTTAGGCGCTTCACTCATATTCCATGCCACCACCAACAGCAAAGCGGCCATAGCCGCCATAGGTAGATAGGCCAATACAGGTGCCAGTACCAGCAAAGCCAATAACACCACCAAGGCATGGACCATAGCAGCTATCGGCGATTGAGCACCAGCACGCACGTTAGCTGCAGATCGGGCTAAAGCCGCTGTTGCAGTAAAGCCGCCTAAAAATGGCGCTACTATATTGCCAATGCCCTGGCCTAATAATTCGCTGTTGGCGCTGTGTCTGCGCCCTGTCATACCATCCAAGACTACGGCGCAAAGCAAAGACTCAATAGCGCCTAACATCGCCATCGCAAAAGCTGCTGCCAATAAGTCTTTCACCATTTGAGTGCTGAACTGCAACTCTTGGCCGTCCGGGCCGGCCTGTAGCCAGGGCCAGTTGAATTCAGGCAATACTGCAGGTATGCCCTGCCCTTGCGAGCCATCAGGCAATAAATAGCTAAAACGACTGCCTATGGTATCTAGCTCCAGCCCATAGTGAGCAAGCGCCAGAGCCAAGCAAGTTGCAACCACTATGGCAGGTAAATGGGGTGGTAAAGGCAGTTTGAGTTTTGGCCAGAGCCACATCACAGTCAAAGTGACTGCAGCGACCAGTAAGGATGGCCAATGCAGATCGGGTAAAGCGAAAGACAGTTGCTGTAGTTTTTCCAGATAATGTTCAGATAGCTTGTCGATTGGTAAACCAAACACATCTTTGATTTGCAAAGTGGCAATCACCACAGCAATACCGCTGGTAAAACCTAAGGTCACAGCTTCGGGAATATATTCGATAAAACGGCCGAAACGCATAGCGGCCATAATGATCAGCATTACCCCAGACAATATGGTGGCGAGCAGCAAACCCGCCAGACCATAACTTTGCGCAACAGGGTATAAAATAACCACAAAAGCAGCGGTAGGACCGCTAATGCTGTAGCGCGAACCGCCTGCCAGAGCAATTAAAAAACCTGCAATCACAGCTGTATACAAACCGTATTGCGGCGGCACACCACTGGCAATCGCCAGCGCCATCGCCAGCGGAATAGCGATAATACCGACAGTAATACCGGCCAGCAGATCCAGCTTAAAAGCACCAAAGCTATAGCCTTCAGCCAGACTTCCCGCAGCGCATGACCGATACGTAAAGAAAACAAATAAGAGCGGTGCGACATCTGAATCCGTCCAGTGGCAAAACACAAGCTAAGTGTAACTAAGTCTAGCGACTAAGGTGTTGATCTAGTGTAAAGATCTAGCCCTTTGGGACTAAAGTATAAGTTTCTACACTCTGATACATCACCCCCTGCTCTGTGCTGATGGAGTGATACAAAGCCACTTCTGTGCAAAGCAGGTGTAAAGGCCGCACTGCTAATGGAAAAGTACCGCCAGACTGAAACCTCCGCGCCAGGGTGACATGAGGCACAAAACGTTCCGGCACAGGCGCATTCAGAAAAGGCAAAGCCATCTGCTGCAGTTGCTGTTGCAATAAAATCAGAGCTTGAGGAGGTTGAGAGATACCCAGATACAATACTTTGGCATGGCTGAACTGATTCAGTTGGTCAAAACAAAGTTCAAAAGGCGATAGCTCCTGAAACAATTTCAGGCTTTCTGACCATAACTGCTGTTGCACAGGGAAAGCTTGTTGGCCTAAAAACACCAAAGTCAGATGCAGATTGTGAGCTGGGTGCCATTTAGCATTCTGACACAGTGCAGGCTGCTGATAAGCATGCAGCAGCCGTTGTTGTTCAGTGCTGAACTTCAGACTCAAAAAACATCTGTCGTTCATCTTATGAATAACCTCAGGCAATGGCACTCTGAGGCCGTACACCTAATAAATGACAGATAGCGTAGGTCAGTTCACTGCGGTTTAAAGTGTAGAAGTGGAAGTGATTCACTCCTTCACGGCTTAATACTTTCACCATCTCCATGGCGATGTTGGCTGCCACCAGATTACGGGTGGTGGCATCCTGTTCCAGACCTTCATAGGCCTTATTCATCCAGCCTGGTATAGCCACATTGGTCATAGTGGCGAATTTTTGCAGCTGCTGGAAGTTGGTCACAGGCAAAATGCCCGGTACTATTTCTACATCTATACCAATAGCAGCACAGCGGTCGCGGTAACGTAAGTATTTTTCAGGGTCAAAAAAGAACTGGGTAATAGCACGGGACGCGCCAGCATCGACTTTGCGTTTTAAGTTCAGTAAATCAAACTGCGCATTGGGTGATTCAGGGTGAACTTCAGGGTAAGCCGCCACTGAAATATCAAAGTCAGCCACTGAACGTAAAATTTCAACTAAATCCGCGGCATACAAAGCTGGTTTTTCTTTATTGCCTGGCGGTAAATCACCACGCAAAGCAACAATATGCCGAATGCCATTGTCCCAATAGTCTTTAGCAATACGCTCAAGTTCAGCACGGCTGGCATCCACACAAGTTAAATGTGGCGCAGCTATTAAGCCGGTACGTTGTTTAATCGATTTAATAATGTCGTGGGTACGGTCACGTTCGCCTGAGTTGGCACCATAAGTCACAGAAACAAAGGAAGGTGCCAAAGGCGCTAAACGTTCAATCGATTGCCATAAAGTGTTTTCCATCTGTTCTGTCTTAGGCGGAAAAAACTCAAAACTAACGTTGACCTTGCCTGCCACATCCTGCAGGTTGCGGTTCATGGATTCTAAATACTGTGCGCTGACAAAAGACATATTATTTCTCACTTCACCCAGGCTGCGGCCTGAGCCTGACTATGTTTAGCTGCTTTGGCAGCGGCAATTTTTTGTTTGGCTAAAATGGCTAAGTCGGCATGCACACCACCAGCCGTCACCTGACGACCAGCGCCTGGGCCTTTTAACACCAACGGATTCTGTTGATACCAGTCGGACTCAATGACAAAAATATTGTCACAAGGCAAAATGGCTGCCAGCGGATCTGTCTGTTCTACCGCCACCAAGGACACCTGCGCCTTGGCTTTGCCTGCTGCTATCTTTAAATCGGCGACATAACGTAAGACTTTACCTGCCGCCTGAGCTTGTTGCTGTAGCGCTGCTAATTCCAGATCAAGCACTTCACGTCCTGCCCAAAAGTCATCCATGCTGCCAGCACTTAACGAAGCGGGTAATAAAGGTTGTAATTCAATCTGGTCTATATCCAAAGCTAAATCCAGCTCACGGGCCAGCACCAGCAATTTACGTTGCACATCTTTACCTGATAAATCATCGCGTGGATCGGGTTCAGTCAGGCCCAATTGCTGCGCTTCTGAGACAAAATCCGAAAAAGCTTTGCTACCATCAAATTTTGCCAGCAACCAGGACAAAGTACCGGAGAAAATGCCGCTGATGCGATGTACTGTATCGCCGCTGCTTTTTAATTCCTGCAATAAACGTTGTACCGGCAAACCTGCACCTACAGTGGTATTACTCAGCCACTGCACCTGCTGCTGTTCAGCCGCCTGTCTAATATGCTGATACTGCGCCAGTGGCAAGGTCACACCTTGTTTATTGGCACTGATTAAATCCAAACCTGCGTTGATAAACTGCGGATAACGTTCGGCAAAAGCACGGCTTGGGGTTAAATCCACCAGCACTTTAGGTTCAGGTAACTGCTGCAGCGCCAGCTCCAGTTGAGCTTCTGTATAAGCAGGAGCCAAAGCCAGCGCCTGTTGCCAGTTGTGAATATCGATTTTTTCGGCAAAAAGTGCCTGACGGGAATTCAATACCCCTGCCAGTTTTAACTCAATTTGACCCGCAAAGGCTTGTTGCTGTTTCGCTAATAAAGCTAGAAATTCTGCCCCCACGTTACCAGTACCAGCCACCACCACATTCAATTGGACCTGAGTTGGCAGTAATAATTGATGTAGCTCTGTTAGCTCTAACGAAGTTAAGGCAGGCTGAAATAACCATAATGCCAGCTGCTCATCTTCAAAATGAAAAGCGGCTTGCTGACGGTCTAACCAACGCCCTGCTACAGCATTGACTTGTTTCTGCTGGCGAGCTGCTGGCTTGACCCAGGCCACTGCATGAAAAGTCTGAGGATTCACCCTGGCAAAAACTTGTTGTCCCGCCAGATAACTTAACAAAGTATCCACCTGATGGCTGGCGACTATCCATTGATTTAACGCCTTAGGTGCGGCGAAGACTGTAATTTGTAAGGCGGAAGCCACAGCTGCAGCTGTTAATTTGCAGTTATCCGGCACTGTCACTAAGGCCGCTTGTGTTAAGTCAGTTAAAAACTGTACTTCAATAGCGGCTTGTTGGCTGACTTTGCAGCCTGGGTGATTCGGCTCAAAACTACTGCGCACTATCAATTCGGCCGGTGCATCCAATAAAGGACTTAAAGTTTTAGCGTGCAACACCGGATTACCCAGCTGCGCCAAAGTTAAAGCCTGTTGCCACGGCACCTGGCGATAAGCCCGGGCTGAAGGAACTTTACGTGGGTCGGCGCTATAAATGGCATCGACATCAGTCCAGATATGAATAGCCTGAGCTTTGACTAAACGGCCTACAATAGTTGCTGAATAGTCACTGCCATTGCGGCCCAAAGTAATGCTGTTGCCTTGTAAATCGCGGGCTATATAGCCTGTCACCACTTTAATGCCACTGGTTTCAAAAGGGGCCAGCCATGAAGAGGACACCTCGTATTGCACTTCATTGCCGTCCAAACGTAAAAAGTCACGGGCATCGATAGCTGTAGCAGCTAAGCCTTTTTGATTCAGTAAAGCCGCCAATAATTGGCTGGATAAACGCTCACCTGTGGCCAATACATCGTTAAATTGGTTAGTCGCCAAATGGCCCGGCACTTCGGCCAACCAGCTCTGTACTTTGCGGATAAGCACAGCCGCGTTTTGTTCATTTAAAGTGCGCTGAATAAGTAAGCTCAACTTTTCAGTCAGTTGCTGTAACAGTGCAGCAAAAAGCTCTGGTTGTTCACGGCTGTCGATGAGCGCCAGTAATTCATCCGTAGTGTCGCCAGGGGCTGATACCACCACCCAGGCTTGTGGCTCTTTTGCCACAATAGCTGCGACTGCAGAAAAACGCTCAGCACTGGCTAAGCTGCTGCCACCAAATTTATGCACTGTATTTTTATGATTTAAGGTACTACTCATCACTCGCCACCTACCACAACACACTAAGTGCCGGGTTTAATCTGAATTGCTGTTGTTCGTTTTTTACAGGATCTGCAACTGCGGGCTCTGACTGAACCTGTTGTGTTTTAGTGTTTTGTTTGACAGCCGCATCTACAGCAGCAAAAGCCTGTGCCAGATCGGCTATTAAATCCTGAGCTTCTTCAATACCTACAGATAAACGAATTAAAGTCGGGCCTATACCAGCGGCTTTTTGGGTCGCTGCATCTAAAGAGGCATGAGTCATAGAACCAGGGTGACAGATTAAGCTTTCAATACCACCTAAAGACTGGGCCAAAGTGAAACACTGCAGGGCTGCAAAAAATACCGCCAAATAGGCTTCATCGGCAGCTAAATCAAAACTCAGCATCGAACCAAAACCGTGCTGTTGTGCTTTGGCAATGGCATGACCCGGATGATCTTTTAAGCCAGGGTAATAAACCCGCCCCACCAGCGGCTGTTTTTGCAGGAAATCCACCACCAGCTCTGCATTGTGCTGATGTTGTTTAATTCGCGGCAGCAAAGTGCGCAGGCCACGTAAGGTTTGATAGGCATCAAAAGCACCACCAGTGACACCTAAACAGTTCGCCCACCATTTCAGCTCATCGCCCACTGCGGCGTCTTTGGCAATTAAAGCACCACCAACTATATCGCTGTGGCCATTAATAAACTTCGTAGTGGAATGAACCACTATGTCAGCACCCAGCGCGATAGGATTTTGCAAAGCCGGTGATAAAAAGGTGTTGTCTACCACCAGAATAGCGTTTAGTGTTTTTGCCAGCTCTGCAGCGGCTTTGACATCCGTAATTTGCAGCAATGGATTACTTGGCGTTTCCACCCAAATCATTTTCGGCTGTGCTGCCTTTACTTGTTCTGCCCAGTCAGCTTGCTGGAAATTCACCACAACCAGCTGAAAAGCTTTTTTACGCTTGGCTAAATTCAGAAATAAACGATAACTGCCGCCGTAACAATCATGCGGAATGACTAAGGTATCTTCCGGGCCAATCAATTGCAGCGCCAGCAGGCAAGCCGACATACCGGTGCCGGTAATTAACCCCTTAGCCCCACCTTCCAGCTCTGCTAATGCGTCGCCTAACAAATCTCGTGTTGGGTTATTAGAACGCGAATAATCGTACTTGCCCGGCTGCTTAAAAGCTTTGAGTTCATAAGTTGAGGTTAAATACAAAGGCGGCGTCACAGCACCATAAGCAGAGTCCTGCGCTATTCCGGCGCGGGCAGCTACTGTGGCTGAATGTGGTTTGCTCATAAAAAACCTCAAATTTAGATGTTTAGACGTCTAAAAGTATACTCAGCAAAAATAAGAAGTCAAAACATTTAGACGTCTGTACTATTAAATCTTGCGCAGAGTTTGTACTCGGGGGTATAAAGAAGTAAAATTTCGCCCAATTACGTTTACGTGCGCGACAACGTAGAAAAGGTCAGCAGACCACATAACTAAATTCAATCAAGGTATCCCTATGGCAAAGTGGAATGGTGAGTATGTTCACCCTTATGCGGAACACGGAAAGAAGTCCGAACAGGTGAAAAAGATTACAGTCTCAATCCCGTTGAACGTTTTGAAAGTGTTAACAGATGAAAGAACCCGCCGCCAGGTGAATAACCTGCGTCATGCCACCAATAGCGAATTATTATGTGAAGCGTTTTTGCATGCCTTCACTGGCCAGCCTTTGCCGGCAGATGAAGACTTACGCAAAGACAACCCACATCAGATCCCAGTGGAAGTGCGTAACATTTTAACCAGTATGGGTAAACCAATTCCTGTGATCCAGGAAGCGGATTCAGACGAAGAGTAATTAAAAAGGGCCAGAGTTTCGACTCTGGCCCCACGTATAAATCTAAGTATAACCAAAGTAATTGGAGTTGCAGGGAGGCGACAAGAGCGTGAGACCCCAGGAGCATAGTTGACCTATGTGACTGGGGCGAGCGAGCGCAGTCAACAAAGCTGCAGCTTCAAGTACGAAGGGTATTACCGCATATAATTTTCAGGCATTGGCAAACGCGCCACTCCAGATGCCACAGCAGCTTCTGCTACAGCGCGGGCGACGCGGGATAACAACCGAGGGTCCATTGGCTTTGGAATAATATACTGAGCACCAAACTCCAGTTTATCTACTTGGGCAGCTGTTAACACAGCCTGAGATACTGGCTCTTTAGCAATAGCACGAATCGCCTGCACTGCTGCCAGTTTCATCTCATCATTAATCACTTTGGCACGCACGTCCAAAGCACCACGGAAGATAAAGGGGAAACACAAGACGTTATTAACCTGGTTCGGGTAATCCGAACGACCCGTTGCCATAATTAAATCGCTACGCTGGGCATGAGCCAGTTCAGGTTTAATTTCTGGATCCGGATTCGAACAGGCGAAAATCACCGGTTTATCGGCCATCAACTTTAAGGTTTCAGCGGGCAAGGCATCAGGTCCAGACACACCAACAAATACATCAGCGCCATCCATTGCATCTTCCAGTGTGCGCTTGTCAGTGTTATTGGCAAACAGCTCTTTGTATTGATTTAAATCGTTACGACGGGTATGGATCACGCCCTTAGTGTCGAGCATATAAATATGTTCGCGTTTCGCACCACATTTTATCAGTAGCTCCATACAGGCAATAGCCGCTGCACCTGCGCCTAAACAAACAATAACCACTTTACTGATGTCTTTGCCCTGAATTTCCAGCGCATTCAATAAACCTGCAGCTGTCACAATAGCTGTGCCGTGCTGATCATCGTGAAAAACCGGAATATTGCAGCGTTTTATTAGCTCTTTTTCAATCTCAAAACACTCAGGCGACTTAATATCTTCCAGATTAATACCACCGAAGGTGTCGGCGATATTGGCCACTGTGTTGATAAATTCTTCCGTAGTACGATGCGTGACTTCTATATCTATAGAATCAAGGCCAGCAAAACGCTTGAATAATAAGGCTTTGCCTTCCATCACCGGCTTGGATGCCATAGGGCCTAAGTTACCTAAACCTAAAATAGCGGTGCCATTACTAATGACAGCCACCAGATTACCTTTGCCGGTGTATTTATAAACATCGTCTATATTATTGGCAATTTCACGCACAGGTTCAGCCACACCTGGACTGTACGCCAACGCGAGATCTTTGACTGTTTCAGCAGCTTTACTGATTTCAATACTGATTTTGCCCGGTTTAGGCTCGGCGTGATACTTCAGCGCCTGTTCTCGAAAATCTGACATAGGTAGAGGTTCCATGAGTAGGTAAGTATGCCCTGTGGGCTATTTTCTTTTATTTGCTATGAGTTGTGGTGCAACCCAAAAGGTGGCTCATTCTAAAGAGCAACACCATTCTTTAGAACCACTAATTTTCAGATCGTACCAGTAACAAGTCGCTGATTAGCAGAACTCAGGCTGATGTTTTCTCTGTTCCGTCAGGTGTTTTTGTAGGGTAAACCTGTCCGAAGTAGACTGCTGAAAACTTCAACAACAAAGCTCTATACGTCTGTTATAACAAGTTTTACTTAGAGCGCCAAGGGCTAAAACCAGACTGATCAGACCAGAGAAAGGCAAAATGATAAAGCATGCAGTTTTCCTTCATCTTTAATCAGATACTTTTGACTAAAAACTGCATAACTATGCAAAGGAGGAGAACGAGAATTAAATAAACCAAATAAAATCAAAAAGATAGAAAATAAAAGTACAGATAATAAGCGGACAACTTATGCAGGGCGAAATATTTTTTCTGCTACAAAAAATAAAGGCCGGAAACCGGCCTTTATCAGATTGCTCAAAGACAGTTAAAGCGAGGGCGTATTCTCACCTTCTTTTTCAATCACTTCAGGTAACAAATCTTCGCGGCTTGCACCTAGTAACACAGCAATAGAACTTGCTACGTAAATTGAAGAATAAGTACCAATGGCAATACCAAACAATAAAGCGGCAGCGAAACCATGCAACAATGGGCCGCCTAAATAAAACAGCGCCACCAGTGACAAAGCGGTAGTGCCTGACGTAATAGTAGTACGGCTCAGTGTAGAGGTAATAGCATCGTTCACTGTCTCTTCGACTGTGGCTTCACGCAACTTACGGAACATCTCACGGATACGGTCGAATACCACTATAGTATCGTTGATGGAATAACCGACCAAGGCTAACAAAGCTGCCAGCACGGTGAGATCAAACTCCATTCCGGTAATTGAGAACATCCCCATAGTCACTATCACATCGTGAATTAACGCAAGCACAGCACCTACTGAATAACGCCATTCAAAGCGGAAGGCGACATACATCATAATGCCGATAAAAGAGGCCAACAAAGCCAACATACCGTCATCTTTCAGCTCGTCACCGACTGAAGCACTCACCTGTTCAACGCGACGCTTGGTGACTTCGCCTTTTTCCACTTTTTGAATAGACTTAATGATCTGTTCGCCTACAACTGCCTGATCAACATCAGCCCGTGGTGCAATACGGATCATCACTTCAGTTGATGTACCAAAATATTGTACTATCGCATCCGGAAAGCCATCAGCAGCTAAAGCAGTACGGATTTTTGGCAAATCTGCTTGTTGCTCAAAGCCTGCCTCTACCACTATACCGCCGGTAAAATCCAGACCAAAGTTAATACCTTTAGTAAAGATACTGAACAAGGACCCCAGTACCAACAACAAAGAAAGTATGATGGCCGGCGATTTGAAACGCATAAAATTGAGCGGTTCTTTAAAATCAAGAAACTTCATCATAATTCCTTATATAGGTAACTTTTCAACTTTACGGCCACCCCAGATCAGATTAACAAACAATCTGGACACGGTCACAGCGGTAAAGATAGAGGTGATAATACCCAAGGCTAAAGTCACAGCAAAACCTTTCACCGGGCCAGAACCTAAACCAAACAGGATAATCGCCACTAAGAAAGTAGTAATGTTGGAATCGGTAATAGTAGCAAAAGCTCTGTTATAACCTTCATGAATAGCTTGCTGCACAGAACGACCATTCGCAAGCTCTTCCCGAATACGCTCGTTGATCAGTACGTTAGCATCAATTGCCATACCTATGGTCAACAGGATACCCGCCATACCAGGTAAAGTCAGAGTAGCGCCAGGCACCATAGACAACACGCCTATTAGCAACACTACGTTACAGGCCAAAGCAAGGTTCGCCACCATACCAACGCCTTTGTAGTAAATTGCCATAAAGATTACTGTCAACAACATACCCCACATAATAGCGTTAGTACCCAGCTCTATGTTTTCCTGACCCAAGCTCGGGCCTATAGTACGTTCTTCTACAATTTGAATGGGAGCAATCAAAGCACCGGCACGTAATAACAGCGCCAAATTTTGCGCTTCAGCCGGGCTGTCTACACCTGTAATACGGAAACTGCGGCCTAAACGAGCCTGAATAGTGGCGACGTTAATTACTTCTTCTTTTTTCTCAAGAATAGTGCGGCCTTGGGCGTCTTTTTTGTCCGTAGGCTTGTATTCAATGAATACAGTGGCCATTTGCTTACCAATAGCTTCTTTAGTGGCTTGCGAGAAGGTATTCCCCCCTTTGGCATCTAAATCGATATTCACCTGAGGACGGCTATACTCGTCGAAGCTACTATTGGCACCAATAATGTGGTTACCTGTCAGCATCACTCGTTTTTGCAGCAATACTGGACGACCCTGACGATCGTTATACAACTGTGCATTAGGCGGCACCCGACCGTCTATCGCACTTTGTAAATCACCAGCTTCATCTACCATACGAAATTCAAGAGTGGCCGTTGCACCTAAAATTTCTTTGGCGCGAGCTGTATCCTGCACACCGGGCAATTGGACCACGATACGCTCAGCGCCCTGGCGCTGCACTAAAGGTTCTGCCACACCAATGGCATTGACGCGGTTGCGGATGATGGTGATGTTTTGTGCCACTGCATCTTCACGTAATGCTTTGATTTTGATTTCACTAAAAGCAGCCACCAAGGTCAGATCATCAGCTTCGGTAAAAGTCATATCGCGGTCTTTACCGCTTAACAAGGTTTTAGCGGCAGCTAAATCTTCAGCACTACGGAAACTCAGGTTGACCTTTAAATTAGGCACATCGGCAGTCACTGCACGGTAACGCACTTTGGCTTCACGTAAATCTGTGCGGTAGAGCAGCACTAAATCGTTAACGTTTTTTTCCATCGCAGTTTTCATGTCCACTTCCATCAGGAAATGCACACCACCACGTAAATCCAGACCCAATTTCATCGGGGCTGCACCTATAGCATCCAGCCAGGCCGGTGTAGCCGGAGCCAGATTTAACGCCGTAACGAAGTTGTCGCCCAAGATGTCATTAGCTACTTCACGGGCTTTTAACTGATCTTCTGTATTTAAAAAACGAACCAGCACCTGGCCTTTTTCCAATACAGCTGACTTCGGTGTTAAACCTTGTTGTGTAAAAGCTTTTTGCAGCTGTTCCACAGTTTGCTGAGTAACATCAGCACCACGGGTTGCATTGATTTGTAAGGACGGGTCATTGGGATACAGATTCGGCAGGGCGTACAGCATGCTGACGCCCAGAACGATGATCACCAATAAGTACCGCCAGATAGAATTCTGGTTTAACACATTAAAATCCTTTTACAGTGATTTCATCGTGCCTTTCGGCAGTACGGCAGCGATAGCAGACTTCTGCACTGTGACTTCAGTGCTGTCGTTTAATGCGATAGCAACAAAATCTTTATCTTCTGCGATTTTAGCGATCCGACCCACTAAGCCACCTTGTGTTAAGACTTCATCACCTTTACCTAAAGCAGCCATCAGATTTTTATGCTCTTTGACACGTTTAGCTTGTGGACGGTAAATCAGGAAGTAGAAGATCAGACCAAAAGCCACCAGCATAATCAGTAAATCCCAACCACCACCAGCAGGTGCAGCAGCGGGAGTATTAGCATACGCATTGGAAATAAATAAACTCATTACATGTCCCCTAAAGTTTTAAATGAAAAAATTAAAAATGAACTCTTATTGTTCTGTCAGGCTATCTTCCAGCGGCGGTATATCCATACCCCGTTTCTGGTAAAACTCAGCCACAAAATCTTCCAGCTTTTGTTCAGCTATAGCTGCACGTAAGCCTTGCATTAACTTCTGATAATGATGCAAGTTATGGATGGTATTCAAGCGAGCGCCCAAAATCTCATTGCATCTGTCCAGATGGTGTAGATATGACCGAGAATAATTTTTACAAGTGTAGCAATCACATTCTGCATCTAAAGTTGAGGTGTCGTCTTTGTGTTTAGCGTTACGGATCTTAATCACACCAGTGCTGACAAACAAATGACCATTACGGGCATTGCGGGTTGGCATCACACAATCGAACATATCAATACCGCGGCGTACCGCTTCCACTATATCTTCAGGTTTACCCACACCCATTAAGTAACGTGGCTTGTGCTGTGGCATCTGGCCAGTAGTGTGATTAAGGATGTTAATCATATCCTCTTTCGGCTCACCTACGGATAAACCGCCTATGGCATAACCATCAAAGCCAATTTCTTCCAAACCTTGTAACGAGATATCCCGCAAATTCGGATACATACCGCCCTGAATAATACCAAAGAGCGCTGCCGGATTATCGCCATGTTCATCTTTACTGCGCTTAGCCCAGCGCAATGACATTTCCATTGATTTTTTCGCTTGCTGCTCTGTCGCCGGGTATGGCGTACATTCATCAAAAATCATCACGATGTCTGAGCCTAAATCACGTTGCACCTGCATGGAGCGCTCAGGTGTTAACATAATTTTTTCGCCATTGAGTGGTGAACGGAAAGTCACACCTTCTTCTTTGATTTTACGCAGTTCACCCAAGCTGAATACCTGGAAACCACCAGAATCCGTCAGAATAGGTTTGTGCCAGTGCATAAAATCATGCAAATCACCGTGTTTTTTGATGATTTCTGTGCCTGGGCGCAGCATTAAGTGGAAAGTATTACCTAAACAGATTTGTGCACCCGTCGCTTCCAGCTCTTCAGGCGTCATACCTTTGACTGTGCCATAAGTGCCCACAGGCATAAATGCAGGAGTTTCAACAATGCCGCGCTCGAATACGAGACGACCACGACGGGCCTTGCCGTCGGTTTTTAACAATTCAAATTTCACGTGCTACCTCAGTCTCTGCCAGAAAAACAGTCCGGCTTTTTTCGCGCACGATTGTAGCAGAACAAAAGGCCAAACCCCACCCTTAAAGCGGGATCTGCCTTGTGACGAATTTAGAGAATAAGCATCGCATCGCCGTAAGAATAAAAACGATATTCTTGCTCTATGGCGGTTTGATAGGCCCGCATCACATAGTCTTTTTGACTAAAAGCACTGACCAGCATAATCAGAGTGGACTCCGGCAGATGGAAGTTGGTGATCAAACCATCAATGACCTGAAACTGATAACCAGGGTAAATAAAAATTTTGGTATCGCCGCTGTAAGGCTGTAATGCCTTGCCTTGCTGTAATGCAATTTGAGCGGCAGATTCAAGCGAGCGCACCGAAGTAGTACCTACAGCTACTACTCGGTTACCGCGGGCTTTACAGGCGTGAATGGCGTCCACCACTGCCTGATCCACTTCGATGTACTCCGCGTGCATCTGATGATCCAGTACATTATCCACCCGTACCGGCTGAAAAGTACCAGCCCCGACATGCAAAGTGACATAAGCAAACTCTACACCTTTAGCTTTTAAAGCAGCTAACAATGGCTCATCAAAATGCAAACCAGCAGTGGGTGCCGCGACAGCACCGGGTTTCTGGTTATAGACAGTCTGATACCGCTGTTTATCTTCGTCGCTGTCAGGTCGGTCTATGTAAGGCGGCAGTGGCATATGCCCCAATCTGTCCAGCATCCCAAGCAAAGGTTCATCACCCAACAACTCCAGCTCAAATAAGGTGTCATGGCGCTGCAGCATTTTTAGCTTTGTGTTGTCATCGACCAGAATAATAGTATCTGGCTTTGGTGCTTTACTGGCGCGCACATGAGCTAAAAAGCGCTGACTATCCAGTACACGCTCAAGCAGAATTTCAACTTTACCGCCTGATTCTTTTTGACCAAATAAACGGGCTGGTATGACTCGGGTATTGTTAAATACCAATAAATCACCGCTGTTGAGTTGTGCTACCAAATCAGTGAACACCAGATGGGATAACTCACCTGTCTGGCGCTGCATTTTTAATAAACGACTGCTGGAACGTTCAGCCTTAGGAAAACGAGCGATCAGCTGCTCTGGCAGCTCAAAGGAAAAATCTTTTACTTGCATGTTATCTAGTCCGCTTTACCGACAAACTTTATCCCATCGGCTTTGATGCCGACATCCAAAGCGCTTTTACAGCGCGGCGTGCAGTCTACAAAGATGTTTTTTTCAACACAAGCTGTTTTTCCCAGCTGACACTGAGCACGAAATTTTCAGCTAAGCTTTGGAAAAACCAGAGACTCCTCAGTATGAATAATTACCTGCACTTGCTGCTGTTTAGTTTTTTAGTCTCACACACTGTTTTTGCCGAGCCAAAGGCACCGGTTGAACTTCATATCAGCACGCCTGTCTGGCCAGGCTTTACCAATGCCGACAGCAGTGGTGCTTACGCTGATTTGTTCCGTTTTATTTACCAAAAAGAACAGACTCAGCTGGTCTGGCATTTCAGTAATTACAGCCGCGCCATAGCACTGGTGCAACAAGGCAAATATCATATGGTGCCGGGACTGTCAGCGTATAAATCTCCCCGGCAGCACAATGCATTAGTGCTGTCAGAACAGCCTTTTGACACTGATTTAATAGTAGCCATTTACAACCCATCTCATACAACCACACCAGAACTGACCAAACTGCAGCATTATAAACTGGCTTGGGATCTGGCCTACGATTTACATTTAGTGCTGGGGTTAACTGAAAAAGGTTATGAGGTGCCGGATATTAAACAAGGACTGGAGCTGGTAAAAAATCGGCGGGTAGATATCTATCTGGCGGAAAAAAGTGAGCTGTTGCAATACCTGCAAGGTGAAACACCAATCAAACTGCAGCCTCTTCTATACAAGGAGTTACTACGAGACCCTATTTATCTGGCTTTTGCCGATAATGAAGCAGGTCTGGCGTTTAAAACTATCTGGGATCAACGTTTTAGTGAGTTATATAAAACAGGTCAGTTGAAAACTTTTTATCGCCGCTATCCCCAACTGACCTTACCTAGACCAGATTAAGCGTTAGTCACTGCATTTTTGTTGCAGTACTTCAGTAATTAACTGCGCCATCTGACGATAACTGCGTAGCTACTGGAGGTTGGACGCCAGGCCACGCCAATATCCCTATACGCCTGACCTGAACCTGGCTTCTGCGCCACCAACTCAGTGCCTCGCAGTAAACCGCTGTTAATTGCCATCTGTGGCATAAAAGTCACACCCAGCTTGTTGTTTACCATCTGACTTAAGGTATGCAGACTGGTAGCGAAAAACGGATTTACTTTACGGTTATCATCCAGCTCACAAGCCTTCACTGCATGACCTGTCATGCAGTGCTCCCGCTCCAGCAGGAAAATACTTTCATCCGGCCACTGGCTGATGTCCTGCTGAAAACCACGCTCCAGCCAGTCTTTGTGCAGCACAAGTTTAAAAGGATCTTGTGCCAGCACTTCGGTGTGTAAAGTGCCAGTGTCATAGGGCAAAGCTAACAGCACGAGATCCAACCGGCCTTCAATTAACGACTGTAACGAGTTCTCTGTCGTGTCTTCGCGCAGTAATAATTGCAGTTCAGGAAAACGCTCACGCGCTAAAGCCATCACTTCACTCAGTACAAAGGGAGCAATAGTTGGAATACAACCTAAACGCAAAGGTCCTGCCATTGGCTTGCCCTGACATTTGGCAAACTCAGTCAGCTCCTCGCATTGTTCCACTATATAACGAGCCTGGCGTACGACATCTTCCCCCAAAGGGGTAAAAATAAAAGTCTTATGATCACGCTCCAGCAGTTGCGCATTCATTGTCTCTTCCAGGTTAGCAATAGCGGCACTTAAAGTGGACTGGCCTATATAACAAGCTTCAGCTGCTCGGCCGAAATGCTGATGCTCATGCAATGCCAAAAGGTACTGCAGTTGTTTGATACTGGGAACACGTTTCATCTTTTATTCCGATGATTAAGCTTAGTTAAAACCAATTTAATCGAATAATACCGAAAAAGCAAAGCCATAGCTCTGAGCTATGCGACGAAGCCCGATAAAGCATGGCCAACAGTTGCGGCATTATGCCCCTCTATGGAGATAAAAAAATCCCGGCGATAAGCCGGGATCCTCAGAAAGGCAAACAATGGCATTAAGCGCCAAATATCGCCTTGATGATGTAGAAAAATACGATAGCTAAACCCGCGCCTACAGGCAAAGTAACAACCCAAGATACAAAGATGTTACGGATCACGCCCAGATTCAACGCCGCTATACCGCGGGCCATACCTACACCTAATACAGCACCCACCAGAGTTTGGGTGGTAGAGATAGGCAAACCTATACCTGAGGCAATGACCACTGTACTGGCCGCTGCAATTTCAGCAGCAAAACCACGGCTTGGCGTCAGGTGGGTGATGTTTTCGCCTATAGTGCGGATCACTTTAGCACCCAAAGTTGCCAGACCTATTACTATACCTACAGCCCCTAAAGGAAGGATCCACCAGTCTAATGCTACTTTATCCAGGATCTGACCGCCGGACTGGATAATACCTACTACGGCAGCCAGAGGTCCTATTGCATTAGCAACATCGTTTGAACCATGAGCGAAAGCCATGCAACAGGCAGTGAAAATCATCAGAATACCGAAGATACGCTCTACGTTATTAAAATGCATTTCCTTATCAGCTTCAGGATCGATTTTCAGACGGCTGATCGCAAATTTACCAATCAACGCTACGGACAAGGCAATACCAAAACAGACCAGCAAACCTTCAGAAGTAGACAGGTTCAAACCTACGTGTTTTAAACCTTTACTGACTGTGACAAAAGCCATGATAAAAGCGGCGAAAAACATATAAAAAGGTACGTACTTTTTTGCCGCTTCCAAAGGTTTATCTGTATCAAAAATCAAGCGCTGAGCGCTCATAAAAATCAGATAAGCCAGAATACCAGAAAGTAAAGGTGTCACGACCCAACTACCAACTATGCTTGTCACCTCATCCCAGTGCACGTATTCCATGCCTACGCCAACAGAGGCAAAACCAATGATAGCGCCAACAATAGAATGTGTTGTAGACACAGGCCAGCCAAAATGAGTAGCGACCAATAACCAGGTACCAGCCGCCAATAAAGAAGCAATCATGCCGTACACTAAAAGTTCTGGTACAGCTTTAAAAGCTTCCGCATCGACTATGCCGCTGCGGATAGTGGATGTCACTTCACCACCTGCTAACCAGGCACCGGCCGCTTCAAAAATAGCGGCAATAATCAGAGCTTGTTTCAGAGTTAAAGCTTTAGAGCCTACTGAAGTCCCCATAGCGTTGGCTACGTCATTCGCCCCAACACCATAGGCCATAATAAAGCCAAATACAGCGGCAATAATAATCAGCAATAAGCCGTATTGAGAAATAATTTCCATCGTTGAATTACCTTAAGAATTAACGGGCTAACATGATTTCGAGTCGTGAACCTACTTTTAACGCTGAATCAGCTAAATCGCCAACCCACTCCAAAGTACGGTACAGAAACATCACATCAACCGGATTCATTTCGGCTTCTGCTTTACGGACAAATTTGCGCAGACTGATTTGCAACTGATCGGTGTCATGTTCAATTTCGTCAATACGTTCTACCATTTTGATCACCAACTCTACTTCACGGCCACGGAAACCCGTTTCCAGCAGTTCGTCCAGTTCGTTAATGGCTTCACAGGCTAATTCAACGGCGTCGATACAACGCTGTAAATAGGCCTTAAACTCCACCTGAATAGGCATAGGAATTTCTAATTCGCGACCTAAAACACGACCAGTAATATCTTTGGCTTTGTTCGCAATTTTATCTTGTTGCGATACCAGTTCCAGCAGATCCGTTCTGTCGACAGGTAAAAATAATCCACGTGGCAAATGCACACGGATATCACGTTTTAATTTGTCAGCATCCTTTTCTAACGCTACAAGTGCTTTGCGAACTTCAGCCGCTTTTTCCCAGTCTTTTAAAAATACTGCATCGAAAAATGGCAGTAATAACAGGCTGGCATCAAATACCTTTTTGATGTGTTCTTCTAAAGGCTTGATTGGTGATTTCGCAAAAACCGCCAAAAAGTGATTTGGCATAAGTGTGCCTCTTGCTGTTGAGTTAATGAAAACCGGCGCGCATTGTACTGCAATCAAGATGTAATAAAAACGTCTTAAACAGCAGTAATAAGAAAAGCCTGATAAAACATAGTTTTTATCAGGCTTTTATGACAGATTTATGGGGAAATTTTTAACTACGGGCGTCTTGCTCTAGTCTTTCATCATCAGCATGACGCACGTCTTTGCCTTTGACCAAAAAGACAATGTATTCCGCAACGTTCTTACAGCGATCGCCAATACGCTCCATCGAACGAGCAGACCACAATACATTCATGATCTTAGGGATAGAACGTGGATCCTCCATCATATAAGTCATCAGCTGACGGGTGATGGCTTCGTATTCACGGTCCACTTTTTTATCTTCACGGTGCACAGCTAAAGCTGCTTCTACGTCCATACGCGCAAAAGCATCCAACACATCATGCAACATTTGGGCGACATGGCGGCCCATATTGTCCAAATTGACCAATAAGTCTTGCTGAGCGCTGTTAAAGGACTCCAACGCCACTTTAGCAATACGCTCAGCTTCGTCGCCGATACGTTCTAAATCAGAAATAGTTTTGACGATCGCCATAATCAGACGCAAATCGCTGGCCGCTGGTTGGCGCTTGGCAATAATTCGGGTGCACTCGTGGTCGATTTTAATTTCCCAGTCGTTGACCTTTAAATCATTGGCAATCACCTGACGGGCTAATTCAGCATCACTACTGGCAATTGCATTTAAAGCGTCAGCCAGTTGCTGCTCAATTAAACCGCCCATTGCCATCACATGGTTACGAACCTGCTCAATTTCTTCGTTGAACTGGCTGGAAATGTGCTTCGTTAAATTCATTTTATCCATCGCTTTCCCCTCCAATACCCAAGCTCTTGCATTTCTCGTTCAGTTTAACCTTGCGGCTACTGCAATTACTTTGGATATGACTTTAATTAATTAACCAAAACGACCTGTGATGTAATCTTCAGTTTGTTGCTGCGATGGATTGGTAAACATCTTATTGGTGGCATCAAACTCAATTAAATCACCCATATACATAAAGGCAGTATAGTCGGATACCCGGGCAGCCTGTTGCATATTGTGGGTAACAATCACAATAGTGTATTTATCTTTCAGCTCATAAATCAGCTCTTCAATTTTCAGTGTAGAAATAGGGTCCAAAGCTGAAGCGGGTTCATCCAGCAACAAGACTTCTGGTTCAATCGCAATAGCGCGGGCGATCACCAGACGTTGCTGCTGACCACCGGACAGACCAAAAGCGTTGTCATGCAGACGATCTTTCACTTCATTCCACAAGGCGGCCCCTTTGAGTGAAGTTTCTACCACTTCATCCAGAATACGTTTGTCTTTGACGCCTTGCAGACGCAGGCCATAGGCTACGTTCTCATAAATACTTTTTGGAAAAGGATTCGGCTTCTGGAACACCATACCAACCTGACGGCGCAGCTCAGCTACGTCCACTTTCGGGTCGTAGATATTCTGGCTATCCATTAAAATCTCACCTTCAATACGGCAGATATCCACTAAATCATTCATCCGGTTAAAACAACGTAATAAAGTCGACTTACCGCAGCCTGAAGGACCGATAAAAGCTGTGACACGCTTCTCCGGTATTGTCATATTGACGCTTTTTAACGCCAGTGCATCACCGTAATACAATTTCAGATCATTAACCTGAAGTTTGATTTTTTCATCCGATAATTTCAATTCGGTTTCTACCGGTGGAGCTGTTAATTTATCTTGATTCATCTTCGTTACCATTCTATGAATTTGGTCTGTGAAATTGGCTTAGCATACAAGGCCTGCCATCCAGGCCCGTCGCGTTCTAATCTGTATCGCTGCGGTATTTTTCACGTAATCTGTTACGCATATAAATAGCCGCCATATTCAGCACCACAATCAATAACACCAGAACCAGCGCAGTGGCATAGAGCAAAGGGCGCGAGGCTTCGACGTTTGGACTCTGGAAACCCACATCAAACACATGGAAACCTAAGTGCATGATCTTTTGGTCTAAATGAATAAACGGAAAGTTGCCATCTATAGGCAAAGTCGGAGCTAACTTCACTACCCCAACCAGCATCAACGGCGCTACCTCACCTGCAGCACGGGCCACAGCTAAAATTAAACCTGTCATCATAGCCGGAGTCGCCAGCGGCACTACCACTTTCCATAAAGTTTCAGATTTAGTCGCGCCCAGCGCCAGACTACCCATACGAATAGTACTTGGAATACGGGACAAGCCTTCTTCGGTGGAGACAATCACTACGGGCAGAGTTAACAAGGCCAGCGTTAATGAAGCCCAGAATAAACCCGGAGTACCAAAAGTCGGGCTTGGCAAAGCTTCAGGGTAAAACAGCTGGTCTATGCTGCCGCCCATGATGTAAACAAAGAAACCTAAACCAAAGACACCATAAACAATAGAAGGTACACCAGCCAGATTATAGACCGAAATCCGGATGATCTTCAGAAGTGGCCCTTGTTTGGCATATTCGCGAAGGTAAATAGCGGCCAGTACACCAAAAGGCGTAACGATAATAGCCATTAAAATCACCATGGTGACAGTACCAAAAATGGCCGGGAAAATACCACCTTCAGTATTAGCTTCACGCGGCTCTTCTGTCAGAAAACCTGCTATACCACTGAAATAATGTCTGGTTTTTTGCCAGACCGACATATCGTTAGGTGCATAGGCGTTCACAATATTTGCCAGCGAAATAGTCACTTCACGCCCTTCAGCTGTGCGCGCTATCAAGGTGTCACGGTTGGACTCTGCGCGTAGTTGATCCAGTTTTTGCTGGATCACTTCGTATTCATCGCTCAATACTTTGTTTTCAGCAGCAGCCTGAGCTTTAAACTCAGCCAGTTCAGCTTCTGAGACTTGCTCCAACACCAGACGACGCTCGGTTAAACGCAACTTCTCAATCTGATTGTTGATACGGCTGATGTCATTTTTTTCGATATCTTTCATTTGTTGAAAGATAGCGTTCGCACGCTCAACCCGTTGCATCAGCTCCGGCCACATAGCCACACCTTCTGCAATCAGCTTATCCCCTTCGGTCAGCTTTAACGGAAAACCATAAAAGTTACCGCGTTCACGGCGCTCCAGTGCAATAGCACCTTCTGGCACGGTCCAACCACTGATCTCATAATCCATATACCAGGAAAAGTCGCGGCCGTAGACATCACGGTTACCTACTTTCACCAGATAACGGGTGACAGACTCCAGTTCTGCCGGCACTGTCGCGCCCGATTCACGCAGCATCACAGCGGACACTGTCTCAGCACGCACCAACTCACCCATAATGGTTTTTTTCTGGCCTGATTCTGGTGCCCATTCCGTTTGCTGCAAATCTGCAGGCCAGAAATGACTGCCACCACGCACTACAATCAAACCTAACACACCCACCACCATCACCAGACACAGGGCGATGGCACCGGCGTTTAACCAAATCCAGGGAGTCCCTGATCTGAACCAGGCTGTTACGCCAAATAAAGATTTCATCAAAGTGCCCCTTAATTACAGATTGCTGAAGCGTTGACGTAAACGCTGCCGTATCACTTCGGCGAGGGTATTAAAAACAAAGGTAAAGACGAAAAGCACCAATGCTGCCAGGAACAATACCCGGAAGTGCGTGCTGCCTACTGCGGTTTCAGGCAGTTCAACCGCAATATTGGCGGATAACGTACGCATACCTTCAAAGATATTGAAGTTCACCACCGGGCTGTTGCCTGTGGCCATTAATACGATCATAGTTTCACCCACGGCGCGGCCAAAGCCCACCATCACAGCAGCAAATACACCAGGGCTTGCTGTAGGTAACACAACACCGACCATGGTTTGCCATGGCGTTGCGCCTAAAGCCAATGAGCCCTGAGTTAAATGGCGAGGTACGTTAAAAATCGCATCTTCGGCAATGGAGAAGATATTTGGAATCACCGCAAAACCCATGGCAATCCCTACAATCAGCGCATTACGCTGGTCATAATTAATGCCGTTGTCGGTAAACCACTGACGTAAGCTGCCATCAAAGAAAGTGTTATCAATCATTGGGCTGGCGCTAATCGCCAGATAACCAAACAAAATAATAACTGGCACTAAAAAGGCTGCTTCCCAGCCTAAACCGAAACGGTTACGGACAGATTCCGGCATATAACGCCATAAGTACGCGGCTGCCAGCATCATAAATGGCATCAGAAGCAGAATGGCAAATACAGCACTTAGATACTCTTCAATAAAGGGCGCCAGCCATAAACCAGCCAGGAATCCCAGAATGACGGTGGGTAAAGCAGCCATAATTTCGATGGTTGGTTTGACCTTACCGCGTAGCACTGGCGTCATAAAGTAGGCGACATAAATCGCGCTCATGATGGCAAGTGGTGTCGCAAATAACATGGCAAAAAAGGCAGCTTTTAGCGTACCTATCGCCAGCGGCACCATGCTCATTTTGGCTTCAAATTCATCAGAACCCGCAGAGGCCTGCCAAATGTATTTGCCTTCATCACGGCCTTCGTACCAAACTTCATTCCATAGCGCAGTATAGGATACATCCGGATGAGCATTTTCCAGCTCAAACTTGTGCATCTGACCTTTGTCGTCCAGCATCAGGAAATTAGTATTGATAGGCGATATAGCAATTTGTTTTGCCACCAAGCCATCATCAAAGCTTTCTAAAAACAAAGTGCGGGCTGAAGTGCCGTAATGAATACCTAAATGACCTTTATCATCTATGGCCATAAAACCTTTACGGGAGTACTCAGAATCAATTTGAGTGATGGCACCGGGGTGCTTCTCAAAATCGCGGATTTGTTTTAAGTCAAAGTTGTTGTGCTGATCCCGCACTAAAAACCACTGGCTTAATTCACCTGTAGAGGAGCCCACCACCAAGGACACAGTACCGACCAGAAACTCCATAGCGGTGATTTGTGCACCTGAAGGCACTGCATTCACACTTTGGACTAAACGCGCTTCTTGTGGGTTGTTAATAGCGTAATAATGGATTTGACCTTGGCTATCAGCAACAAACAAATTCTGAAAGGTATTATCGATCAGAATTTTACTGGCAGATTTCGGCGAGTCTGGCAACGTATAATCCGTGCGCACTACGGTCGTTTCGCCGGTCAGGAATACAGTTTCTGCCACCATATTCGACAAGACTAAACGACCATCAGCCGTATAAGCACTCAACATCCGGTTTCATCTTTTTCCTGTATCGCAACAGCCACCAGAGCCTGGCCTTGCGCATCGACCTGCAGCGGCGCTTCGCCTAATGGATAACTGACCTTTGGATTCACCTGCCGTTTGTCATTAGGATAACTCAGCAGATACTCGTGCTTAGCAATTAATGCCTGGCCATTGGATAAACCTAAAATAATAGTGCCAGTACGTGGGTCTGCTTTACCAAAGGCAGTCACTGTGGCGCCAGCGGGTAAAGCCAGTTGAACTTGTTGCTTTATTTCACCCGTTTCAGCGTTAAAAAACTGCAACTTCGCATCTGAGCTGACTGTTAATCCCACCTCACCGTAGCGCTCAATACTGCTATGCAGCGGTTGTGCAGCAGGGCTTTGATAGCTGGTTTTCTGTTCTACTGAAGCGGAAGAAAACAAAGGCCCTACTTCAGAAAACAGATAAACAAATATAGTGGCAAAAGCCAGCACCACACTGATGCCGGCAAAGCTGATGCCATATTTGGAGATTTTATCTTTAATAGCACGCCAGCGCCGTAATCGGGCCCGACGTTCACCAGTTGGCAGCAAAGAACGCGGAGAATCACCGACAGACTGCTGACTTGGATGGGTTGAGTGCATAGTTGCGATACCACCAGTTACTTTAAGATGCTGGCAACTATAGTAGAGTTTTATGACGGAAATATTACAGAGTGGTTTTCTGTCATATAAATGACACAAAACAAGTCAGGTAGAAATAAATCAAATTATTGTTTTTAATAGAAAAAACAAGGCACCCAGAAGGTGCCTTGTTTTAATCAATACAACTTATTTAATGCCTAAATCAGCCAGAGCTTTCGCAGCCACTGTCGCCGGTACCGGCACATAACCGTCGTGCGCAACTACGTCCTGACCATTTTTCGACAATACGAAGCGAACAAATTCACGCTCTAAAGGCAGCATTTCTTTGTTTGGATGCTTGTTGACATAAACATACAGGAAACGTGATAACGGGTATTTACCATCTAAAGCGTGGTCTGCATTGGGTGCATAAAACGGCTCGCCTTCTTTTTTCGCTAAAGGTAAAGCACGCACGCTTGATGTGATATAACCGATACCTGAGTAGCCGATACCGTTGATAGATTCACTAATGCCCTGAACTACTGAAGCAGAACCTGGCTGTTCGTTAATGCTGGATTTAAAGTCGCCGCCACACAGCGCCACATCTTTAAAGTAACCATAAGTACCAGACACCGCATTACGACTGTACATAGTGAAATCACGGTTTGCCCAAGCGCCTTCCATACCTAATTGACCCCAACGAGTCACATCTTCTTTATAACCACATTTACGAGTTGCAGAGAAAATAGCGTCGACCTGAGCAATAGTCAGACCTTTTAGCGGATTGTCCTTGTTAACGTAGACAGCTAACAAATCGATAGCGACTGGAATAGCCATTGGCTTATAACCGTACTTAGCTTCGAAATCCTGCACTTCTGATGGCTTCATCGCACGGCTCATAGGGCCAAAGTTTGATGTGCCTTCAGTTAAGGCGGTAGGAGCAGTGGAAGAACCAGCGCCCTGGATTTGAATATTCACGTTCGGGTATTGTTTACGGAATTCTTCAGCCCATTTAGTCATCAGGTTGTTTAACGTATCAGAACCTATGCTGGAAATATTGCCTGAAACACCTGTGGCTTTCACATAAGCAGGTAATTTAGGATCGGCTTCGATAATGGCCGCCTGAGCGGTCAGGCCTAAACTGGCTGCGATCAAACTTAATGAAGTTAATAACTTTGCTACTTTCACGTTGCTCTCCTCACAACAGACGACATGTCTGCTCGTGGTTCAGGTTGTTTTCTGAGACTCATCATAAGAAAGAAATATGACACTAATATGACGAAACAAAAGAACATCTTTTGAGCTGCATCAGTTTTTTTGAAATTGTCTGAAGAATTGCGACGACTTGACTGTAAAAAACTAGCCAGAGGGCTACAATGGGGTAAGCCAAATCTGGCTAACTCACTGTTTTTTCATAAATGTTTTGCATTTTTATCAGTTTTCCGCCGTTTCCGGGAGTAAGGTTGTATGAAGCAGTTAATTTTAACCGTTATAGGTCAAGATAAAGCAGGTTTAGTAGAACAACTCGCCACTGTGATTGCCAGCCATCAGGGTAATTGGATGGCCAGTAACTTGAGTCATTTGGGTGGATATTTCGCTGGTATATTGCAACTTGAAGTGCCTGAAGAACATTTGTTTGGGTTAACAACAGAATTAGAACGCATGTCTGATCTGGATATTAAAATTCAGCAAGGTCTGGATTCAGAAATACATCCGGATAAACAGCTGCAATTTGTTATTACTGGCAATGACAGACCGGGCATAGTGCGCGAGTTATCCAGCGTGATCAAACACAAAGGCGCCAATATCACTCATTTTGAAAGCTCCAAACAAAGTGCTCCAAACTGGGGTGTGCCTTTGTTTCACGCCATAGCTACAGTTCAACTGCCTGCAGGACTCAATAAAGATGAAGTGGTGAAAGCTCTGGAAGCGATAGCCTCTGACGTCGTAGTTGATGTTGAGCATTAACAGGCTGTAAGAAATATTCCTGTATATAAAGGATCAAGGCTATTGATCCTTTCATCAGTCTGTCATAAAACTGCCATAGAGTAGCTCCTATACCCGATCAGGAGCGCGTTATGGTCATTACAGAGCTAATACATACTGTGAGCGATACGAATTATTTTCCCCGAGAATTAAGCTGGCTGTCTTTTAATGGCCGAGTGCTGCAAGAAGCTGCGGATGAGCGTAACCCGTTGATTGAGCGATTACGCTTTTTAGGTATTTACTCCAACAACATGGATGAGTTTTTTCGGGTTCGGGTCGCGGATGTCAAACGCCGTATCCTGCTAAAAAAATACCATGCTGACGAGCAGGAAGACGCTGAACAGTTACTGCACGATATTCAGAATATAGTGCTGCATATGGGTGAGCGTTTTAACAAAATTTATGACGACTTACAGCAGGAACTGCGTAAACACAATATTGAGTTAATTGATAACTTTAAACTGACCGATGCTCAGGCGCAGTGGGCCAGAAGTTTCTATCGCAGCGAAATACAGCGGCATTTATCACCCATTATTTTATCAGCGGAAGAAGTCAAACTCGCCAAGCATTTAGAAGATAACGCCACCTATCTGATGGTCGAGATGACGGGAGCCAACAAAGCCGAATACGCCATAGTGCAGGTGCCTACCGATGCGATGTCACGTTTTGTTGAACTGCCGCTGCATTTAAACAAAAGCAAAAAGAAAGGCCGCTATCGCCGGCAGATTATTTTGCTCGACGACATCATAGTGCACTGCTTAAAAGATTTGTTTATTGGCTTTTTTGACTTCTGTGAAATTCAGGCCTTCTCACTGAAGCTGACCCGTGACGCCGAATACAATATCAGTGACACACTGGATCAGTCTTTGATTGACAAGATGTCCAAAGGCATTAAACAACGCTTAAAGTCTGAGCCTGTTCGTATGGTGTATGACAGCCATATGCCAGAACATATGCTGAAAATGTTGAAAAAGCTGCTCGGCTACAGCTCTTACGATTCCTTAATTCCAGGTGGTAAATACCGCAACTTTAAAGACTTTATCGGCTTTCCAAATATTGGCCATCCGTCTTTAGAATTTCCGCCTATGCCGGTATTAAAAAGCCCGGAATTTGAACGCCACACCACCAGTTTTGAAGCGATCCGTACTTCAGATATCTTGTTGTACTACCCTTATCACAGTTTTGGTTATTTCACGGAATGGGTGCGTCAGGCTTCTTTTGACCCCAAAGTCACCAGTATTAAAATGACCATGTACCGTGTCGCTAAAAACTCCCGGGTGATCCACTCTTTGCTGGATGCAGTGCGCAACGGCAAACAGGTCACAGTGGTCGTCGAGTTAAAAGCCCGTTTTGATGAAGAAAACAACATCAACTGGGCACGACGCATGACAGAAGCAGGTATTGAAGTGATCTTTGGTCTGCAGACCTTAAAAATTCACTCCAAGCTGTGTTTAATCACCCGGCAGGAAAAAGGCAAAACTCAGAAGTTTGCTCATGTAGGCACAGGTAACTTTAACGAAAAAACAGCACGTATTTATACAGATATGAGCTTGTTCACCTGCCATAGCGAAATTTGTGACGAAGTGGATCAGGTGTTTGAGTTTATTCAGTACAGCTACAAGCCGTTCCAATTTAACCATTTGATTGTCTCTCCAACCTGGAGCCGGCCTAAACTGAGTGCCTTGATAGAACGTGAAACCAGTTTTGCTACTTCTGGTCGAAAAGCCGAAATTACGCTGAAAATCAATAATCTGGTGGATAACCAGATCATAGATTTACTCTATAAAGCCAGTATGGCAGGAGTGAAGATCCGTATTATGGTGCGCGGTATGTGTTCGCTGATCCCTGGTATTAAAGGCTTGAGCGACAATATTCATGTCACAAGTGTCCTGGACAGATTCCTTGAGCATGCCCGGGTTTATGTATTTAACAATGGCGGCGAAACGGACTTGTATATCTCCTCCGCCGACTGGATGACACGAAATCTGGATCAACGGGTCGAAGTGGGTGTGCCTATTTACGATGCAGCTATTAAGCAGCAAATTCTGACCACACTGGATATCCAGTGGCATGACAACGTCAAGGCGCGGATTATTGATAAAGATCAAAGCAACCACTATGTAAAAAGAGGCAATAAGCGTAGCATTCGCTCCCAACAGGAAATCTATGACTACTTTGCTGTGTTGCAGCAATCCACTTAGGCCGGAACATGACCCATTGGACTAGCGCGGACTCCAGCGCAGATACCTCAAACGCCAACTATATGGCAGCTGTTGATTTAGGTTCCAACAGTTTTCATATGGTCATAGCCCGTGTTGTCGACGGTGCTTTACAACTACTACACCGCGAAAAACAAAAAGTGCAGCTGGCAGAGGGTTTAACAGAGGATTTACTGCTGACCGAAGAAGCCATGTTGCGTGGTCTTGCTGTGCTGACTCAGTTTGCCGACACTTTAAAGCCTGTCCCCACTGAATCAGTGCGGGTGATTGCCACTTATACCTTAAGACGGGCTAAAAACAGCGCTATGTTTTTACGCCGGGCTCAGGCGATATTCCCCTTCCCTATTGAAGTGATTTCAGGTCAGGAAGAAGCACGTTTTATTTATCAGGGTGTGGCGCATTTTGAACATTATCAGGGCAGGCGTCTGGTGATGGATATAGGCGGCGGTAGCACTGAGTTTGCGATAGGCGAAGGTTTTCAGCCATTGAAACTGGCCAGTCGCAATATGGGCTGTGTCAGCTATGCGCAACTGCATTTCCCCAATGGCCGGATCAGTAATAAGAAGTTTGAACGGGCTATTCTGCAAGCTGAGCAGGAACTGGAGCCTATAGTCTCGGCCTACCGTGAAACCGGCTGGCAACAAGTCGTCGGTACATCCGGCACGATAAAAACCATCCGCGATATTATTGTGGGGTTAGGCTGGCATCCGGTCTGTATTGAGCTTGAACACCTGTTGCAATTAAAAGACTTATTAGTCGCTCAGGAAAATAGTCTGCAGCTGGATTTACCTGGTTTAGCCGACGATCGTAAGTTATTGATTTGCTCAGGCTTAGCTATTCTGATCGCGGCTTTTAATATGCTTGGTATCTTGCAAATGTATTATGTCGATGCCGCACTTCGTGAAGGTGTGCTGTATGAGATGAGCGATCGTCTGCATCATCACGATATTCGCGAGCATACCATTCAAAGCCTCATCAAAAGATATAGCATAGACACAGCTCAGGCCGATAGAGTGCGCAGGACCGCACTGGAATTGTTTGCTCAGTTACGCACCAGCTGGAACTTAACAGATGAAATGGCCGATTTACTCAGTTGGGCTGCCACTGTTTATGAAATTGGTTTACACATCAATTCCTCCAGCGTGCAGCGTCACTCGTCTTATATTTTAAAAAATGCCAATTTGCCCGGCTTTAACCAGGAACAGCAGCAGTTGCTTGCGACCTTAGTCCGCTCTCACCGCCGCAAAATTAAAAGCGAAGATTTGTCGCAATTTTATTTGTACAACACAAGCACAGTCGTGTCCTTACTGGTGCTGCTGCGGCTGGCCGTTTTACTGAATCAAAAACGCCGTGACGATTTTTTACCCGAGCTCAAAGCTCAAGGCCAAAATCAACAGTTGTGCCTGCAACTACCCAAAGCATGGCTGGAACAACAGCCATTATTGGTCGCTGATCTCCAGCAGGAGCAATTGCATCTGAAAAAGATTGCCTTTGTGCTCGACTGCCCCTATTTAATAGAGTGCAGTTTGCAAAGCCCGGGGGTCGACCCAGCCAACCCAGAAGACGACTCGTAGTAAAAAGCCATAACAGGCGAAAGGAAAAGTTACAGATGCCACAAATTTTTAGTAACGACGCCATTAGCAGAGCCTTATTGCTGGTAATACTAGGTGCAGGAGTATTCTTTTTTATCGGTTTTCTGGTGCCTGTGCTGGCAGCTCTGATTATCTGCTTTGCCAGTTGGCCTTTGTATCGCCACTTACTGAACTATTGCCGCAACAATTCCACCTTAGCAGCTAGCGTCGCTATTGTTGCTATCGTATTAGGTCTGGTGATCCCGCTGGCTCTGGTATTCAGCTATGCGATGGAAGAGATCAAAGCCTGGATAGAATGGCTGAAATATGCCAATGAACATGGCGCTGCAGTACCTGAATGGCTTAAAGCCTTGCCCGGTATCGGTGACACCTTAGCTGGCTATTGGCAAATCTACTTAGGCGAGCCTCACCAGTTGGGACAAGTGGTCAGTCTGGTCAGCGGTGAACAAATAGGTGGCATTTCTAAATGGGTGCTGAATTTTGGCTGGACCACAGCAGGCTTTATGCTAACGCTGTTATTTATGTTAATCACGCTGTTTTTTCTGTACAAAGACGGTGAAAGGTTAGCCTGGCAGCTGGATACTGTCGGCGAACGTATATTACCAGACCGCTGGAACCGTTTTTCCCGCGTTGTGCCTGCGACGGTCAGCTCCACTGTTATAGGTATGACCATTATCGCTATAGGCGAAGGAGTTGTGTTAGGTGTTGCCTACTGGATTGCCGGCGTCCCTTCCCCTGTGGCTTTTGGCGTGTTAACTGGTTTTATGGCCCTTATTCCGGGCGGTGCGCCCTTGTCATTTAGCTTGATTTCGATTTATCTGATTGGCACCGGCGATTTAACCGCAGGCGTTGGCTTGTTTTTATGGGGCAGCATTGAGCTTTTTATTGTCGACAAAACCATTCGGCCTACACTAGTGGGTGGCCCAGTCAAATTGCCCTTTTTACCCACTTTTTTTGGTTTAATAGGTGGAGTGAAAACTATGGGTATGGTGGGTTTATTTGTCGGCCCTGTATTAATGGCGTTGCTGGTCGCGATTTGGCGCGAATGGCTCAGGGAACCAAAAATCATAGCGGACCCCACTCAAATAGCATCAACTTCTGCTAAGCACGAATAGTAGTGAAGTTGTCGAGCGCAGAGCTTCTGACGCTTTGCTTTTTTAACGACAAGCAGTATGGTAAGGCTCAAAGACCTTAAGGACCTTACCATGCTCAGAACTTTAGTTTCATTGCTGGTTGCCAGTGCGTTTTCAGCCCAGGCAGCTATTGATTTAAAACCTCAAACCGAACCAGCTATTAAAACCATTCAGCCACAAATGCTGCAATGGCGCCGCCACTTTCATCAATACCCTGAACTGTCGAACCGGGAAGTCAACACAGCGAAAAAAGTGGCGGAACATTTGAAGTCGCTTGGTTTGGAAGTTCAAAGCGGTATTGCCCATCATGGTGTACTGGGCGTATTAAAAGGTGCTAAACCAGGTCCGACGGTCGCACTGCGGGCAGATATGGACGCCCTGCCCGTCACAGAGCAAGTCGATTTACCTTTTGCCTCTAAAGTCCGCAGTACCTTTAACGGTCAGGAGGTCGGTGTGATGCATGCCTGCGGTCATGACGCTCACACAGCCATGTTGATGGCGACAGCTTCTGTGCTGACTCAGCTCAAATCACAAATTGCCGGTACTATTTTATTTGTATTCCAGCCGGCTGAAGAAGGCCCACCAGCAGGTGAGGAAGGGGGGGCCAAGCTGATGCTCAAAGAAGGTGTCTTTGCTCAATACAAGCCGGACGCTATTTTTGGTCTGCATGTGTGGCCAGGCCCTGCCGGACAGTTGCAGGTGAAAAGCGAAGGAATTATGGCAGCCGCTGACAGTTTTAACATCACAGTCAAAGGCAAACAAGTGCATGGCTCCAGCCCATGGCGTGGTGTTGACCCTATAGCAGTCACTGGCCAACTTATTACCGCCTTACATCAGATACCGGCCCGACAGTTGGATGTAACTCAAGCTCCGGCTGTGCTCTCTGTAGGTCAGGTGCATGGTGGCGTGCGCTGGAACATTATTCCGGATGAAGTGAAATTAGAAGGCACAGTCCGTACTTTTGACCCACAAATGCGCGAGCAGTTATTACAAAAAATGCAGCACACCTCAGAACATATAGCGGCCGCCAGTGGCGCTAAGGCAGAATTTCATCATCATGGTTTTGCAGCTGTGACCTGGAATGACGCCACACTGACAGAGTGGGCAATGCCAACTTTACAATGGGCTGCCGGCAAGGCTGGGGTCGCACCAATCAAACCCATTACCGCCTCTGAAGACTTTTCATTTTTCCAACAAGAGGTACCAGGCGTATTTTTCTTTTTGGGTATAGCACCGGACAATACCCCGGTCGACCAAACCGCCCCTAACCATTCCCCCTATTTTCAGGTCAATGAAAAGGCATTGGAAAATGGAGTCCGGGCTTTAACTGGTCTGGCGCTGGATTATTTAGCTAACCCGGCAAAAACAGATAAGAAAAGCTAAAGAGTAAAACCATCACCACAGCGGCAAAGCCAAAGACTTTGCCGCTACACTGCTTTAAATCCTGCCAGCAGGTTAAAAGCCCAGTCACTAACATCGCAAAAATCAGGCAGCTTTGTGAGAGCACTAAAGCGCCCTGACTGAACCAGACAGGTACTGTCAAACCAAGATTGATCCCCAATACCGCAATAAACCCCAGCACAAACCACGGAAATACAAAGCCCTCTTTGTTTTTGTTGTTAAAACTCAGCAGAAGTAAAAAAGGTACTAATAAACAAACCCGGAATAATTTGGCAATGACAGCTTGAGGTGCGGCATCGCCCAATTGACTGCCGGCAGCTACGGCTTGTGAGACTTCAGGTGCCGTGCTGCCAATCAGCCAGGCCAGTTGGTCTTCAGGCATAACACCAGCGTGCATCAACACGGAGTAACTCAGTAAGGCCAGCAAGCCCATCAACAACACCATAGCCAGACTTTGAGTTAAAGTCGCTTCATCACTTTTGCGCACAGACCAGGTAGCAAAAATAGCGGAAGTACCGCAAAAACTTAAACCACAGCTGACTAAAAGTACCAGTTCTTTCGGCAGTTTAAAGACTTTGAACCCAAGCCATAAGGCTGCGGCCAGCACCAGCAATACCAAAGCTGCCAGCTGCAATAAAGCCAGCGGGCTGGTTTGCAGTACCAGTTCAGAATCAACACTAAAGGCAAATAAAACGATGCCAAAACGCAGTGCTTTTTGCTGCAACATCGCCAGTTTATCCAGTTGGGAAGCCAGCAACTCACGGGGTTGAACTGAACATAAAGGCAATACAAAAGCGGCTGATAATCCCAAAAGCAAAGCCACAAACACAGGGCTGACAAACTGATGCAACACAGGCACCGCCAGATAACAGAGCTGTAACAGCAAACTAAGCAGAAGTAATACCAACATAATGATGCCATCTTTGTTGTAGAAACGGCGCTATTGTAATGGCCAATAAAAATAAGAATAATGGATTTATCTTATATCTCAGATTAGATAAACAAATGAATTATCCTAGTCCACGCCATTGGTTGTTATTAGATGCGATTTGCCGTCAGCATAGCCTGACCAAAGCCGCCGATCTTTTGGCGTTAAGTCAATCGGCAGCCAGTCAAGCATTAAAAGAACTGGAACAACGCTTAGGTCAGCCATTGTTTTTACGACAAGGCCGACAACTGATCCCCACTCAACATACATTGGACCTGTTACCAAAACTGCAGGTGTTTCTTGATTTACAGCAAGAGCTGGTGAGTTCAGAGCCTGATAAAGGTGAATTACGGCTGGTGGCCAGTGAAACTGTAGGTTGTTATTTATTGCCGGCTTTACTGGCACAGTTCACCAGGCTGTATCCACAGATTGATTTTAAATTGCGGCTTTGCAACAGCAGCGAAGTCTTGCAACTGATGCACCAGCAGCAGGCTCAGCTTGGATTCGTCGAAGGACCGGTTTTAAGTGCGGAATTTGATATTCAGCATTGGCGCCAGGATCTGACCGTACTATTTGGTCACACCAAATTGCATCAACATTTATCAACAGAGCAATTATTAGCCCAGCGCTGGATAGTACGTGAACCTGGTTCAGGCACCCGTGCAGTGCTGGAACATGAATTGGCACGCTTACAGTGGACTCCCCAACATCTGCTGGAACTGGAGCGACCTGAAGCTATTAAACAGGCCGTTAAACAAGGATTGGGTATTGGCTGTTTGCCTTTACTGGCCGTGCAGGATGAAATAAACGCAGGTCAGCTGGTGCAGCTGCAAAGCCCTTTGCAACTGCAGCGGCATTTCAGACTGATACAACATAAAAATTATCAGCCACCTGTGCTGCAGAAGTTTTTACACTTTCTGCAGCAAGAGTAGCCAGTTAACGGGCTTGAATAGCTTTACGCTTAGGTTGAGATTCGGCAGGCAAACTAAAAGAAAAACTACTGCCTTTTTTCGGTTCACTAAAAATCATCAGCTTGCTGTTATGGCGTTGCAGTACATGTTTTACTATAGCTAAACCTAAGCCTGTGCCACCAGTAGCGCGGGCTCTGGCTTGATCAACACGATAAAAACGTTCAGTCAGCCGTTTTACATGCTGTGGCGCTATACCTTCACCGTTGTCGCTGACACTAAATATAGCTTTTTGATGCTGTCTTAACCAACTGACCTGAATTTGACCGCCATTCGGCGTGTATTTAATTGCATTGGTGATCAGGTTAGAAAAGGCACTGCGTAACTCTTCACGAATACCAGACACCACTAAATCAGGATCCACTGAAAAACTGATCTGATGCTGTTTATCGCGATTCAGTGTCTGAGACTCCTGCTCCAGCATCGCTAACATAGCGGGCACGTCTATATGCTCTTCAAACTGTACTTTGGCTGCGGCCTCGATACGGGACAAAGTTAAAAGCTGTTGCACCAGCGCATCCATACGTTTGGTCTGCTCCAACATCACCGTATGAGCTTTTTGCCAGATGCCGGCATTAGGCAAATTATCAGCATCCATCACTTCCAGATAACCTTGCAGCACAGTCAAAGGTGTACGCAGTTCATGGGAGACGTTAGCGACAAAGTCTTTACGCACTTGTTCCAGTAGTTTTAATTGTGTGATGTCCCGCACTATCAATAAATGCTGATCCTCACCGTACTGCAGCATACGGTACTCCAGCACCAGATCTTCATTAACCGGAGAAGATAGCTCCAGTGGTTGGTCAAATTGTTTTTGCTGGATATAGGTCTGAAATTCAGGGTTACGGATCAGGTTATCAATGCGCTGACGTTCGTCCTGTGGCCAGCGCAGTCCCACCAGTTGCTGTGCCAGTTTATTGCACCAAATAATGGTCCAGTCGTTATTCAACACCACTATGGCGTCAGGCAAGGCTTCAGCGCCGTCGCGAAAACGCCGGATCAAGCCACGTAATTCCTTATTTTTTTTTTCGGGCTTTGCGCTGACGATAGTAAATACCATCAAACACTTGCTGCCAGCTACCATCGCCGGCCGGAGGTGTCAGCTTTTTATCGCGCCAAAGCCACTTGTCCAGGATAAAAATATGCCTGTAGTTCCAGCCCAGCAGAAGTAAAGAGGTGGCAAACAAAGCAGGAAACAGCAGGTCAAGCAACCAGCCCATCAATGCAACGACAAAAAACAAGAGGAAGATTTTGCTAAAAATCTTCCTCTTCGATAATAACAAACGCATAGTACTCACTTTTATCGGTCATTTAGCTGAGAAACGATAACCTGAACCCCGTACAGTTTGCACTAAACGGTCATGTCCAGCCAGTGAAATAGCTTTACGTAACCGGCGGATATGCACATCTACTGTTCTGTCTTCCACATACACATTAGTGCCCCAGACGTGGTCCAGCAATTGCTCACGACTATAGACCCGTTCCGGGTGCGTCATAAAAAAGTGCAGTAAACGGAATTCTGTAGGTCCCATATCTACGGCTTGCTCAGACGCAGTAACGCGATGAGACACAGGGTCAAGTTTTAAGCCCTGCACTTCAATCACATCATCCAGACTGGTGGGGGCAACACGACGGATCACAGCTTTAATACGCGCCATCAACTCTTTGGGTGAAAAAGGTTTAGTCACGTAGTCATCCGCACCTACTTCCAAACCACGAACTTTATCTTCTTCTTCGCCACGAGCGGTAATCATAATAATAGGGATGCTGCGGGTTAGCTCATGCCCTTTCATTTTTTTGGCAAACTGAATACCGCTGCCGCCAGGCAGCATCCAGTCCAATAAAACTAAATCAGGATATGGTTCGACCAGCATGTTTACAGCAGAATCAAAATCTTCTGCCGTGCTGGCTTGATAACCATTTTGTTCGAGCACAAAACATAACATGTCACGGATCGGTGCTTCGTCTTCTACGACCAGGATTTTTCTAGACATAACCCTCTACCAATTCAAGCTAATTTATTGATTGTGACCAGTATGGCGCTAGTTTATGACATTTTTATGAAAGCAAAACAAGCAATCTGCCCCTAAATGACTCACAGACAGGTTCAGCAACACAACGACAATTGAATCTAAATCTGCTACCACAACCGCTCTAACAGCCAGCAATTTAGTTACATTTTTTTAATAAAGACAAAAGTCTTTCAGATGACAATTTAGTGAACCTTTTTTGACACGCTCTCTGCAATGCCACGCCAGTCGCGGTCTGCTCTTTAAGTTCCGTCACATGCGCATTCACTGTAATAAAACAGTCATTAAGCCTGAGTATGGTTGGCCCCAGCTTTTTATAACAACAGCATTCATGTGATTATTGGAGATTAAGTGATGGCTTTACGTAACTTTTTAAAATTGAGCGCAATTGCCTCAGCTTTAGTTCTGGCTGGTTGCGGCGGTGGCGATATTAATATCGACACTGGCTCTGGCGGCAACGACGGCGGTAATGGCGGTGTAACTCCTCCTGTCAGCTCTTGCCCGGCTTTTGCTACTGAAGCAACAGCTTTAGCAGGCGTCACTACTCCGGTCTGTGAAATTAAAGGAGTGATCACCAGCGATGTCACTTTAACAGCGGACAGAGCATGGGCTTTATCAGGCAAAGTGACAGTAGGCAATGATAACGCCAATAGCGCAACCATAACTATTCAGCCTGGCACTAAAGTCTTCGGTAAAAGTGGCGCTGACTATTTAGTTATTGCCCGTGGTTCTAAAATTCAGGCAGTGGGTACTGCAACTAATCCTATCGTCATGACCTCAGTCAATGACATGTTAGGCTTGTCCGACGAAGAGTCCTCAGGCCAATGGGGTGGTTTAGTCTTATTAGGAAAAGCTCCAAGTAATAAGTGTGATCAGGCAAATTTAGCCAATTGCGCCCCTCAAGCAGAAGGGGAAGCTGGTCCTTACGGTGGTGCTGATCCGGAAGATAACAGCGGTGCTTTAAAATACGTACAAGTACGCTACGCTGGTTTTGAAGTGCTGCCAGGTAACGAGTTAAACGGTATTACCTTTGCCGGTGTAGGCCGTGGCACTACGGTAGATTACATTCAGGTTCACAATAATGTGGATGACGGTGTCGAATTTTTTGGTGGCACTGTGGACTTAAAACACGTGGTGTTAACTGGTAACCGCGATGATTCGTTAGACTGGGCAGATGGCTGGACTGGCCGTATGCAGCACGTGTTAATTCGTCATAATCCCAATAATACTAAGGCGAACCGGGCCATAGAAGCGGACAACAATCCAGATATTTTAGGCGCAACCCCTATCAGTAAACCTCGTATTTCAAACCTGACCATTATTGGTAATAACTTTGACGGTGATGAGGACTCAGAAGGTATTTTATTACGTGCCGGTACTTCTGCTGAACTGTACAACGTCATAGTGACCGGGCCAGAAAAAATGGGCGAGTGCTTTGAAATCAATACCACTGAGACGGCTAACTTCGCCAATAGTGGTGACTTAATATTCCGTAACTCCATCATCGACTGCGCAGAACCTTTTGCAAACATTAAAGATGCCAATGGTAATGTTACTTTTGATGCCAATGCCTGGTTTACGGCTCAGCCAAATAACTTAGTGGGCGATGCTTTATTGGGTGGTTATATCCCTGCACCTAACTCTCCTGCCATAGCAAATGGTTTTGATGTAGGTAATATCGACGGTTGGTTTGATGATGTGAACTATATTGGTGCTTTTGATGGCACGACAGACTGGACTAAAGGCTGACCATAAGCCTGCATCCTGAAACCGGCTCAGGCTTAGCATCTTGCCCAACAGGCACCACTGAAGTTGCCAGCTTAACTGGTAAGCTCAACTGCCAGTTAACAGGTGATATTACAACCAACGTGACTTTAGCTGCAGGTGCAGACTATGTGTTAAGTGGCCGCGTTCGAGTAGGTGTGGATAACACCACCAGCGCTACGTTGACTGTAGCCCCGGGTGTAACTATTTACGGCAAATCAGGTGCTGATTTCCTGGTAGTGACCCGTGGTTCAAAAATTGTTGCCGAAGGTACTGCAGCTAACCCTATCACTATGACTTCTGTACAGGACGTGATTGGTTCACCAACAGCCGAAGGTCAATGGGGTGGTTTAGTGCTGCTGGGTAAAGCACCTACCAGTGCTTGTCCGGATCTGAACAATTGTGGACCTTTATCTGAAGGTGATGCAGGCCCATACGGTGGTCCAGATGCAGCAGACAGCAGTGGCTCTCTGAACTATGTCATCGTAAAACATGCTGGTTACGAAGTTCTGCCAGGCAATGAATTAAATGGCATTACCTTCGCTGGCGTAGGTTCAGGCACTAAATGTTCAAATATTCAGGTCCACCAAAACCTGGATGACGGTATAGAGTTTTTCGGTGGTAGTGTGAACTGTAAAAACGTGGTCCTGACCTCAAACGGTGACGACTCAGTCGACTGGACTGATGGCTATAACGGTAAATTACAGTTTGTATTGGTTAAACATGCTGCTGATAACACGAAAGCGAACCGTGGTATTGAAGGTGATAACAATTCAGACAATCTGACAATAACGCCTGTATCTAACCCAACCATCGCCAATATGACCATCATAGGCAACACCTTCACTTCAGCTGACGCTGATTCAGAAGGAGTATTGTTGCGTGCAGGCACGAACGCTCAACTGGCGAACTTCGTGATTGCAGGACCTACAGGTATGGGTGAGTGCCTTGAGATTGAATCTGCTCCGTCTCAGGCATTAGCTACGTCTGGCGCTTTAACCATGACCAACTCTGTGATTGCCTGCCCTACTCAAGCTGTCAAAGGCAATGTCGCTACTGGTGTAACAACTGAATCATGGTTCCTAGGACAAACAGCCAACAAGCTGGCTGCGACTCAAGCAGACGTCTTAAAAGGTATCTTCACTATTGACGCTACTCCGGCAAAAGACATGAAAACTGTGGATGCTTTCTTCGATGCCACTAACTTTGTTGGTGCTGTTTCAGAAAGCAATAACTGGACTGCTGGTTGGGCTGTGGGCCTTAACGACTAAGCATCCATAAACTGCCAGCTTGCTGGCAGTTATGCATTCACTTAGTGCCGGGCCTCCGTAGGATAAGCCCGGCACATTGATGTACGAATTAGCTGATAGGACCAAGTTCAAATGAGCAGCAAGCAAAGTTTTAAAATCAGTCAGGTTGGTCGTAGCGTGCTGCTGGCTTTAGCAGCAACAGCCAGCATGATGCCTGTATTAGCCCAGGAAACTCTCGCCAAAACGACAGAAGACAACAAAGAAGTAGAGCGAATTGAAGTCTCTGGCCGTCTGATGAGTTCAGCCGCCTCAGCTGCCGCAGAACGTCGTGAACAACCTTATGTCGCAGAATTATTGGGCATGGAGCAAATCTCCAGAGCCGGCGACAGCAATGCAGCAACGGCTTTACGCCGGGTTACAGGTTTAACTTTAGTCAAAGACAAGTTTATTTATGTGCGTGGTTTAGGGGAGCGTTATTCCAGCACCTTATTAAACGGCGCTATGGTACCAAGCCCGGATCCTACTCGTAACGTGATCCCATTGGATATGTTCCCTGCCGGCATTATCGAAAGTTTAGTGGTACAAAAAGCCTATTCACCTGAACTACCAGCCGCTTTTGGTGGTGGTAGCGTCAATATCCGTACCTCCTCTATTCCATTACAACGCAGTTTAATCTGTCTGTAGGTACTGGTTATAACAGTCTGAGCAGCGATGATGCATACAGCTACAACGGTGGTGGTGATGACTGGAAAGGCAGCGACGATGGCACTCGCACTATGTCGCCTGAATTACGTGCAGCTTTGGATCAATATGGCACTATTAACCAGATCAATATCGCAGAAGCTCTGGGAGGAGTGAATCAGAGTAATCTGGCTCAGGCTGCCACTATAGTGCGGGAATTAGGTTTAAGTTTTAATCGTGATGTTGATGTACAGCGTGAAAATATCAAACCCGACTTTGATGGTAGTGTATCTTTTGGTGACAAATTTGATATTGGTTCCACAGTCTTTGGTGTGATGGCAGGTGTTAGCTACGACAGATCGACTCAGAATATTGAAGAGCAGGAACGCTACTTTTCTATCTCTGGTGACGGCTTAGTACCTTTGAATATTTATGATGATATTAAAGGTACAGAACATCAGGTGAAGCTATCTGGCATGCTAAACTTTGGTTTAGAGCTGGATGAGAACCACAGATTCGAAACCGCCTCTATTTATCTGCGTGATACCAAGGATGAAATCAAAGTTAAAAACGGTGACGGCATAGACACTGTGAATGAAACTGACCGTTTTAATACCGATACTTCTATTCGTTATGAAGAACGTTCCATGTTAAGCAATCAAATTCGTGGACGTCATAATTTACCCTGGTTGTATGATATCAGTGTGGATTGGCAATACACAGACGCCAAAGCCGAACGTGACGCTCCGGGCGAAATCGAATATCGCAAGGTCAATGAGCTTCAGGCCGATGGTTCTTTCACCTCCTTCCTGCGTCGTAACCAAAATGCGGTGAACTACAGCTCGGTAACATGGAAGACAATACCGAAAACGGCAGCTGGAATGCCAAACTACCTTTTACCTTAGGCAAAGCTGAAATGGTACTGAACGGTGGTTACTCTTATTTTGAGCGTACCCGTGACTCGGAAACCAACCTGTTTAACTTTAGCACTGTCGGTTATAGCCTGGAGCAGTTAAGTCAAAGTTTCTCAGATATATTCTCCGATGAAAGTATTCTTAACACAGCCAACGGTTTCCAAATCTCTAACGTCACGACGCAGGCCGATGATTACATAGCGGCGCAGCAAATTGACGCAGCCTATGTCGGTATGGAGATGAACTACGACTATCTGTATCGCTTAAACTTTGGCGTACGTTACGAGGATTTCCGTCAGATTTCTGTACCATTAAATGCTGACGGAGAGATTAGCGGTAATATCGAAGAATTCCCTTTACTCGAAGATGGGTTTTATCCTTCTTTATCCTTCACCTGGTTTGTCAGTGAAGAACTACAGGCTCGTTTTGGTTACAGCAGCACAGTGGTTCGCCCAGACCTACGTGAAGTAACACCAGTTCTGTTTATCGACCCTCTCACTGACTTTAAAATCACGGGTTTTTCTGGCCTTAAAAGCACTGATGTCACCAGTTATGATGCCCGTTTAGAGTGGTATTACGACGAAAGTAACTACAGTATCGGTGTCTTTTACAAAGATTTAGAAAACCCGATTGAATCCATTGAGCTGCAAGGTTCAGACGGCAACTTGCTGATGTCATTCCGTAACGCCGACGCTGGTGAAGTCTACGGTGTGGAGGCTGAATTCCTGCAACAGCTGAATATGTTTGAAGGTCAAAGCTACAACTGGTTGGATAACTTCTTTGTTGCAGGTAACTTCACCTACAGCGAGTCAGAAATTACCATCCAGCAATTTGCTGGCACCAACCTGACTAACTTAACACGTCCACTGAATGGTCACTCCAAACATGTCGTAAACTTCCAGTTAGGTTTCGACTCAGATAACGACGAGCACAATGCAACTCTGACGTATAACGTGTTCGGTAAACGTATCGCCTTTGCTGGTGTAAACGACAAAGACGATGCCTACGAGCAACCGTTTAACTCGTTAGACTTTGTCTATTCCTACACGCCTTTTGAATCGACATCAGTCAAGCTGTCGATGAAAAACTTGCTGAATGAAGATGTGGAAATTATGCAACAAGGCGAGTTATTACAACGCCGCGTTGAAGGCCAAAGCTATGGTGTAAGTTTTAGCTACAAATACTAAGTAAGTATTTGTCTACAAGGGTCAGAACTTTGGTTCTGACCCTTTTTTATTTTCTAGTGCATCAGCTGTTCTATAGCTTCCGGCTTGTTATGAATGGCAAACTTGTCGACTAAAGTGGCACTAGCCTGATTCAGCCCTATCACTTCAACTTCCGCTCCAGCCTTTCGGAATTTCAAAATCACTTTATCCAGTGAGCTGACGGCTGTGATATCCCAGAAATGCGCATGAGTTAAATCAATCTGCACCGTGCTCAGTCGTTCCTTAAAATCAAAAGCTGCGACAAAAGGTTCCGCAGAGGTAAAAAACACTTGGCCTGTCACCAGATAACGGCGACTTCTGCCATCGGCAGAGAGTTGTGACTGTATCGCCAGCAACTGCCCTACTTTGTTAGCAAAAAATAACGCACTCATCAGTACACCCACAAAGACGCCATACGCCAGATTGTGAGTAAAAACTACCACCAGCACAGTGATCATCATCACCAGGCTAGAGCTTTTAGGATGAGTCGTTAAATCCCGCACGGACTGCCAGTTAAAGGTGCCAATGGACACCATAATCATCACGGCCACCAAAGCGGCCATAGGGATCATACCGACCCACTCACCTAAAAACACTGCAAAAATAAGCAGCAAAATACCTGCCAGTAAGGTCGATAAACGAGTACGACCACCGGATTTAACGTTAATCACCGACTGACCAATCATGGCACAACCGGCCATACCGCCCAATAAACCTGAACCTATATTGGCGATACCCTGCCCTATACATTCACGGTTTTTGTTGCTGTTGGTATCTGTCATATCATCGACAATAGTGGCCGTCATTAACGACTCCAGAATACCGACTAAGGCCAGGCCCAACGCATAAGGGAAAATAATTTGCAGAGTGTTCAGGGTAAGAGGCACATCTGGCCATAAGAAGATTGGCAAGCTATCCGGTAATTCGCCCATGTCCGACACAGTACGCACATCAATCTGGAAATACAGTGCTATGGAGGTTAACACCACAATACAGACCAAAGGCGAAGGCACTGTTTTAGTGACATAAGGAAACAAATAAATAATAGCTAAACCCGCAGCTGTCATCGCATAGACATGCCAGGTGACATTAGTTAGTTCAGGCAGCTGCGCCATAAATATCAGAATAGCCAACGCATTAACAAAGCCCGTCACCACGGAACGAGACACAAACCTCATCAGCTCACCGAGTTTGCATAAACCAAACACAATTTGCAGTAAACCTGTGAGCAAAGTAGCCAGCAACAAATACTGCAAACCATGTTCTTTCACCAGGGTGATCATCAAAAGCGCCATAGCACCAGTGGCAGCAGAAATCATCGCAGGACGACCACCGGCAAAAGCTGTGATCACAGCAATAGCAAAGGATGCATATAAACCGACTTTAGGGTCAACACCAGCGATAATAGAAAAGGCGATAGCTTCTGGAATAAGCGCCAGAGCTACCACTATGGCGGATAACACATCGCCACGAATATTGGACAGCCACTGCTGTCGTATCGATTGAAACATCAGGAATTCCTTTGTGACAGAGTCTTTTTAAACGCATTTTTTCAGGCATAAAAGTTGTAACGCCCAAAATCGCATTTTCACTTTTATAAATGGAAAAAACGGCTTAAACACTACATCGGCGAGAAAGTTCCTTGCATCAATGGGAAGAGGTTGGGGCAAAAACGGCGCGCAGTATAACGCAAAAATCTGGCTGAAAAAACCACAGACACCATATCCGGTTTCTCTGATACAGTATTCAGGACTTAGATGACTCATTCCCACTGCAGCGGAGGCTTTGATGTACCAGCTTTATATTGCCAATAAAAACTACTCGTCCTGGTCGTTGCGCCCCTGGGTACTCATGCACGCTTTAGCTATACCTTTTGAAGAAAAGCAGGTGCAGTTTCAGTCCAATGACAATAGCGCACAATTTAAAGCTTTTGCGCCCAATGCCAAGGTGCCATGTCTGCATCATGACAACTGGGTGGTCTGGGATTCGCTGGCTATAGTAGAGTATTTAGCTGAGCGTCATAGCGGAGTCTGGCCAACAGATGACAAAGAACGCAGCTGGGCACGTTCTGCTGCCGCTGAAATGCATTCAGGTTTTACAGCGCTTCGCAGCTATTGCCCTTTTCATGCGGCTGGTCGTTTTGATAAAACACCATTACCCGATGCAGTCTTAACTGATTTACAACGTATTGAACAACTGTGGCAGGAAGGATTGCAAGGTTTTGGCGGCCCTTATCTGGCTGGAAAGCAGTTTACAGCAGTAGATGCATTTTATGCCCCAGTCTTATTTCGCATCCAAAGTTACCAGTTACCTGTCTCAACTGCAGTTTTACCTTACTTCAGGCTGATGATGAAGTTGCCTGCGATGCAACTCTGGTATCAACAGGCGCTCTCAGAACCCTTTTGGGATGACGAACACGAAATCGCAGCTCTGGGTTCAGGCAAACTGATTGCAGATCACCGTTCTGGTTCTTCCAGTTCCTCTGACGTGGGGTAAAAATGTGCACCAGAACCTTGTGCCGCCAGCTTATCCTGTGGGTTGCGCAAGGGGCAGTGCGCCATAGATAAACAACCACAACCTATGCACATGCTCAATTGATCCCGCAAGTCTGTCAGTTGAGCTATACGCGCATCCAACTCAGTTTTCCACTGTTCCGACATCTGCTGCCAGTGCTGCTGATCGGCATTTTGCCCTGGCGGCAATACCGATAAGGCTTTGCCTATTTGTTCCAGCGGAATACCAGTGCGCTGCGCCACTTTAATAATGGCCACCCGCCTTAATACATCCCGCGAATAACGACGCTGATTTCCGGCGTTACGCTGGCTGTGGATCAAGCCCTTTTGCTCATAAAAATGTAAGGTCGCCACAGAAACACCACTACGTTTTGCCACCTCGCCCACCGACAGCACCAGTTTTTTTGCATCGCATTTTACAGACATAAAAAACACTTGACCTTAACCTTGCTTGAGGTTTTAGCATAACCTTAATTTCATCACCGGAGAAGTTTTTATGCTGGAACATGCGGTATATGCGATAGGTGCGGCGTGCCGTTCAGAACAAGACTGTGCACAGCAATTATTAACCCGGTTGCAGTGCGCTATTAACCAACGCAACTGGGCTTTATTTGGCGAGTGTTTTACAGAGAATGTACTGTTGGTCAATTTATTAGGTCAACGTCTGTCAGGCCGGGCCGAACTCAAAGTTTATTTACAACAATTACTGGAGTTACATCAGGACAGAGTCTGGGCCTATCAGCTACTGCATTTGCAGCAACTGGATTTCGATACCTTTTTAATCAACGCACAACAGCTGTGGCAACATAAAGAAGGACAGCACAAAGTGGGTTTGTGCAGTACTCCGCTTTATGTAGTGAAACGACAAGGCCATCAATGGCAGATCTGCGCTGGCAATATGCTTTAGAGAGAAGTGTGAGCCCAGCGTTTCAAGGCTTTATCCACAACACCTTGCTGGCGCATCAAAACAAAAAGCTGTTGGATTTGTTCAATCTGCAATGCGTGATGTGGATTTAAAGCACAGTAGACTTCAGCGGGTTGAGCCCAGAGTGGCTCAGCAGCAAGCTTAGAACTGTCAAACTGTTGCTGGTAATGGCCGTAACTTAAATCAACCGTCATCACCAAATCGACCCGGCCTTGCTCCAAACGCTGGATATTTTTCTCCAACGACTCAGCATCATCCCGCACTGCAGCATTGGTTTCAAACAAGGGTTGGAGCTCAGGGTAAGAAAATCCTCTGGTGGTGCCTATACGTTTGTGAAATAAATCTTGATTTGAGCGCACCGGACTGTCTTCGAGACGACGCACTATATATTGCCGGGTGTGAAACAATACGCCAGTCCAACTCAGTTTATAGCTGGCAGGTACCCACTGAGGATTGAGGAAGCAAGCAATGTCAGCTTTGTCTGTGAGCAGCCACTCCACCACACGACCTCTGGGTAAATCCAGATACTGCACTGGTCTATTTAATCTGGTGGCGAGTGCATCCAGTAAATCTTTCGCTATACCGTCGACTAAGCGCTGCTGCGGATCAAAAATAGCATAAGGTGCAGTATTGGTTTGACTGACTACAGCACGTAAAGGCTCTGCTGCAAAAAGCAGACTGGGCACCATCAATAGCAAAGACCACCACTTCCACATCAGAGCTTACTCTATTGTCTGCTTCGGCTTTCTATCCATCATAACCAAGGCTTTACAATTTAAACAGTAAGTGACCAATCAAAGTCAGTTTTTTATCTCACAGCGTTGCGCTAAAACAAAACAGGCAGCTCGATGGCTGCCTGTTTTGATCTGTGGCTTGGATTGACATCAGAACTTATGTTCTATGCCGACCGCAACATAATCGCTGTCAACTTTAGTATCAAAGTCAAAACTACTGTACCAGCCAAACAACTTGGTATTTTTACCCAATTTGTAATCTGCACCAGCGGAAATACCATCGTCATCCTCTAAAGTCTGGTATTGAGCTTTTAGCTCCCACTTGTTCAGTGGATAAGCAATATTAGCCATATAACCATCGGCCTTTTCGCCTGTTTCCACTTCTTCCTGTTGCTGCACCATAGCGCCTAACTTAAAGTCAGCGACTTTAACTTGCACAGTTGCACGGCTGGCATCATAGCCATTCATCTCGCTGTCCATAGCGATTGATGCATACCAGGCCGTGTCTTTTAAACTTTCGTCACCGTAGACAACAGCATAAGACTGAGCACTTTTTGCGTCTGCTTCATCTTCCATTACATGAGTCAGCAACAACTTAAAGCCTTGAAAAGAGGGGGAGCTGTAAGCGACTGAATCACTCATACGGTTTTCACCTTTCCACAAACTTTTCAGATCCGCTTCATAGTCGTTAAACAGGTCAAGTTTGCCTTGCGACAGTTTTAAGGCTGTATCGTGACGGCCAGCGGTTACAGTACCGAACACACCTTGCAGACCAATAAATTGGTTACGGGATTTGATATTTTTCTCGTTTGCCTCGTCAGACGGGTCCACTTCCCATTCCAATTGGTAAATCAGTGTCAAACCTTCTTCAAGCGCATAATCGCCCTGAATGCCAAAACGGGAGGCATTACTTTTTAATTCGCCGAACGATCCTTCGCCCTCATCAGACTGTTGTGCTGAAACGTTAATTTTTCCATAGATTTCCCAGTCTTTGGCCTGGGCCGTTGCAACACAACTTAAAGCCAATGCAATACTTATGAAAGTTTTTGCAAACATGATTTTTTCCTTTCGTAATAGGAGATTTGGGCTACCAAATACTGTTTAGCTGATAAACATTCATTAGATACGGGACACTCAGTACCCGGCATCCATCAGGAAATGCTCTGTTGCCGGGCTATTGAAATATGACAATAAAGCTTCCGCAACATGACGTTTCGGAGGCTATTTTATGAATAAATAATGACACTATTATGACAGTGAAAAAGTAATGATTAAGGTGCCTTCAGTTCCTGGCACTCTCCTACCCGAGTAGCTTTATCAAAATCCAGCCCCTGCTGCAGGATCCGGGATGAGGGTCGCCAATCCGGGCTGAGCCAACTTTTAGTCAGCTTTTGCTCCGGGTATTCAATACCCGCCAAATCCAGGAAAGAATGGAAAACGTTAGTGGTTACTAGAGGTTGTTCTCGACGTTGTTCTGCAAGGGATTTTTTCTGTGGATACTGCAAATTGTATAGCTCAGAGGTCCAGAGGATAGAGGCCACTCTATAGTCCCGCTCGGTATTGTGACCGTGACCACTTTTGTTACATTGACCGTCAAAAATATTTTCACCATGGTCAGAGACATAAAACAGACCACTGATACTTTGGCTTTGTTCAAGCTGCTTAATCAGGTTAAACAGAATAAAATCAGTATATGCAACACTGTTGTCATAAGCATTGTTCAGTAGGAGTTTGGATTTTTGATCATGCATACTGATCGACTGGCCTTTGCCTGATGGCGTAAATAAGTCAAAGGCTTGTGGGTATCTGTCGGCATAACTAAAGTGACTGCCCAGTGTGTGCAACACGATCAGTTGTTTTTGTTCGTTTTGTTGCAGCACACGCTCAAAAGCAGGTAACAGGATATCGTCGTAAAACCCTTCTTTTTTATAACCCACAGGGTTTAGATACTGCACCTGATCGGCCTCACTGGCATGCAACGCAATAGAGGAGTCGTGCACACCTAATGGGCTTTGGGTCGACAACCAGGCTGTACTAAAACCCGCCTCTTTAAAAGCGGCAACTACAGATGTTTCAGTTGGAAAATAACGCTGATCCGTTGCGCTTTTACGCGACAGGATCACAGGGACAGACATACGGGTCCAAGCCCATGGACTGACCATGTTGGTGTAACTAATCACATTTTTAGTGCCAGATAGCCGCGGAGTTGTGGCTCTGTTGTAGCCATTGAGCTGCAATCTGTCAGGCCGTAAAGTTTCCCCTATCACCAGCACATAAATTTGTCGTTGAGCCGGAATATCGGTCTGACGGGCAGAAAATTTAAACAAGGCTGTAGATTCAGCAATATCAGCTACGGCTTGTTTTTGTTTCACAAATTCATTGACAGCGATCAGTATATTTAACGGATAAGTGGCATGAAACTTTTCATAGCTGTAGGGCAAAGGACGCTGCACAAAAACATTTTCTTCCGGGTTGCTGCGCTGCTTTGCTTTGTTAATTTGCTGATATTGCCACTCGTTCCAGCTCAGGCTAACCAGCACTCCGATACAAATCAGCCAAATCACAGGCCTAAGTCCACTTTGCCATTGCCAATGACGCTGCCAGGCGCTGCGTACCAGATACCACCAAAGCAACACAATAGCGACTACAGCCAAAGCTAAAAACACGCCTATACCAGTCAAATAACCTAAGGCTTCATTCAGGTCAGTTTCCGCCACTATAGCTATAGCATGAGCATCGGTATTCTTCTGATAAGTCAGGAGATAAAACACTTCTTGCGGCACCAGCAAAGCAGCGGGTAATAACAACACCAAACCTGGCCATAAAGAGCGGAATAACGACAGTATCAACATATAAAACCAGACTGCTGCTATCAGCTTCCATTGCAAATAGGGCACCAGATCCTGCTCTGGCCATTGCACCAGCACTGGAGATAACAACAGCAAGCCAAAAACGACTAATCCAACAGCACGAAACAACGAATGCACTAACGACTGGTTCACTCAAAAGCCTCCAGGCTCAATATCAAAACATAGCGGATCTGAAAAACTGGAATTCTGAGCGCATTTTGCGGTTTTTACCAGCACGATGATGCAGGAAATAGTCTGAGCTCAGCTGAATAATGGAGAAGACAATCCTCTCGCGACAGTCAAAACAGAGATGGCGTCACGTTCAAAGATTTTTGTTACAAATCAATGTGTTTTATACAAATTTTACATTAAAAACTCATTTACAAAAGGTCTGTATTTGTACTATATCTAAAACGCCTGTTTTAACGGGTACTACTAATATTTATAAAGAATGCAACTACAAAAATCCAGCTAGGAAGCAATAAAATATGAATAATAACAAAATAATACGATTAAGCCGCTGTGCTATAGCCGTTGGAGCTGTACTGTTGAGCGGGCAAAGTTTTGCTCAACAAGCTGAAGATGGTCAAGATGTTGAACGCATCGCAGTCACGGGCTCTCACATTAAAAGAACCGATCTTGAAGGCCCTTCACCTGTCACTATTATTAGCCGCGACGATATCGACAAATCAGGTTTTGATAACCTTCAACAATTACTGGAACGTTTACCTGCAGCAGGTTCAGGCACATTCTCCACCCGGGGTAACAGCCAGGACTCGACAGCCAACGGTGCAGCAGCAGTCAGCTTAAGAGGTTTTGGAGCAGATGCAACCCTGGTGTTAATCAATGGTCGCCGAGTGGCCAGCAGCCCTTTTGCTGAGGGCATAGTCAACAGCTTTGTTGATATCAACAGCATCCCTATGGCTGCGATTGAACGTATCGATATTTTAAAAGATGGAGCCTCTGCCATTTATGGTTCTGATGCAGTGGCAGGTGTAGTGAATATTATCTTGCGTAAAGATTTCACTGGCACGGATGTTACCGCAGGTTTTGGTGGCACAACAGGCCCGAACTATGACGAAAAAACCTTCTCCACGGTCTGGGGCACTGGAGATGATAAAAGCAATGCGACTCTGATCCTGGACTACTTCAATAACTCTCAAATCGACAACTATGAGTTAGGTCGTTTTGGCACCGCCAACCAAGCACCATTTGGTGGCCAGGATACCCGCTCTTCACGGGGCTATCCAGGTCGTTTTATCGTGGATGGTGTAGTAACTATTGACCCAGGTTGCCCAGCAGATCAGCGCGCTGGTGCAACCTGTTTATACGATTACGGCCCGTCCTCTATTGCAGTTCCGGAAGCAGAACGTATGGGGGCTATTCTTAGTATGAATAGGGATGTCAATGACAGTGTCGAGCTCTTTGCAGAAATTGCAGCTCAGCACAACACCTCTAACGCCGGTGGTGCTGCGACGCCATTAGATGAAGGCGCTGGTTTAACAGTGCCAGGCACTCATCCAAATAACCCTTTTGGTCAGGACGTTGAAATCAGCCGTTACCGCACTGTAGATGCAGGTAACAGACGTTGGGATATTACCTCAGATACCTTGCGGGTACTGGCAGGGTTACGCGGCAATATCAATAACTGGGACTGGGAAACTGCTGTGCAAAAAGGCCGCAGCGCATCCTCTCAAACCGGTGATAAGTCACAAGGTTGGGTTCGTACCGACTTCCTGCAGCAAGAAATTAATGCTGGCCGTTACAATCCTTTTGGCGGTGTGCAAAATCCACAATCTGTGATTGATGCTATTACCACTAGTTTAGTGCGTCGCGGTAAATCCCATATGACCTCGGCGGATGCGCGTATCAGTGGTGAGCTGTTTGATGTCAGTCATGGTGCAGTGTCTTTAGCTGCGGGTGTTGAATACCGTAAAGAAGACGCCACCGATACGCCAGATGATCAGTTCCAGCGTGGTTTGATTTTTGGTACTGAATCTGTATCTGCTGCAGCCAGCCGTTCGCAAAAAGCTGCTTATGTTGAGATTTCAGTGCCGTTGCTGGAAAATCTGGAAATGCAATTAGCTGAGCGTTATGACCACTACAGTGATTTTGGTGGCACAGCTAATCCTAAAGTCGCCTTCCACTTTACCCCTACCGATGAGTGGTCACTTCGTGCTTCATGGAGTCAGGGCTTCCGAGCGCCTTCACTGGCACAAGTGGGCTTAGGTCCATCTCAGGAATCACAATTCTTCGTTGATACTTTCCGCTGTCCAACACCTGACGCCAGCAACCCGGCTTGCGCCTCTACCGACTACACCATAGTGTTTGCTGGTAACCCAAATTTAGAAGCTGAGGAATCAGAAAGCTGGAACGTCGGCGCAATCTGGCAGGTCACTGAAGACTTAGATTTCAGCCTGGATGTCTGGAGCATTACTCAGGACAACAAAATCGATGAAGTTCCTTTCGGTGATGTTTATGCGGCAGAATGCGGTAACCAGAATAGCACTATCTGTGTACGCCGGGCACCGTTACCAGGTCAGACTTTAGGTGAACTGGACAGGATCAACAACACCTTCTTTAACGTAAGCTCTCAGGAAGCAGACGGTATCGATTTATCCAGCCGCTATAAAATGGATTTAGACGGTATGGGTAAACTGAAATTTAACCTGGAATACACTTACCTGAGCAACTTCGAAAAAGATGGTCAGGATTACACAGGTGAATACCGTTACCCGCAACACCGCTGGACTGGAACTGCAGATTGGACCTTAAACGACTGGGGCGCAGCTACAGTACTGAGTTATATAGGTGAGTTTGAAGATACACCAGATATCAATTTTGATGGTGCCCTGGACTTTGAAGAGAATGAATCTCGCAAAGTGAAAGCTCAGGTACTTGTTGATGTTCAGGGTTATTACAACCTGAACGAGAAAACCAAAATTACTATTGGTATCAATAACCTGTTTGATGAAGATCCGCCATTTGCTATAGGCGACGGCGATGGTGATTTGTATGGTTATGTCACCAGTATGTACAACCCTCGTGGCCAATACATTTACGGTAAAGTGAACTATAAGTTCTAACAATCTGCTTCAGTAAAGGGCCTTCGGGCCCTTTTATTCATCGAGCAACCTAAATAACTCAGCTCTGTTACGACCATTACGTTTAGCCATATAAAGCGCCGAATCGGCTTGCAGATACAATTCCTCAAAATTACTTTCTCCCTGAGTCAAAGCTATACCAATTGACGTGGTTACGCATAGCTCAACACGACCAGCTTTGATCGGAAAGTCAGCCAGGATCCCTCTTATTCGCTCAGCAACATGTAAAGCTGTCGCCAGATCAGTTTCTGTTAAAAATACCGCAAACTCTTCACCACCAATACGGCCAAAAATATCGTATTCACGAAGCGCTTTTTTGATTCTGTTCGCGGTCGCTTTTAACACTTCATCCCCAGCCTGATGACCATAAGTGTCGTTGACTGATTTAAAAAAATCTAAGTCCAACAACAGTAAAGCGGCAGGTTTATCTACACGCTGGCAACGGGCTAACTCGGCTTCGACTGAATCGACAAAGCAGCGACGATTGGCCACTTTAGTCAGCTCATCTGTCAAAGCCAACTCGCTTAAAGTCGCGACTTTGCTATGGAGCTGATGCTCCAATACTTTCTGTTTAGTGATTTCTTTGGCTTGGATCAACATCTCGCCCGTTGGTAAAATCTGTTCAGACATTAAAAACCAACGGTCATCCGTTAAATTCACTTCAAATAACTGAAACGGATTTTGTCGTCTTTTTTGCTGCACCTGAGCCAACCATTCATCAATGGTTTCAGTTTCAAAACGTATCCCCTTGCCTTCACTAAAAGATAAACGCATCAGTTGCTCAAAAGAAAGCCCCTGTATTTTGCGTTGGTCCTGATAAAAAATACCAGCGAAAGCCTGATTACAACCAAGCATCTTGTCATCGGCGCTTAAAATGGCATAACCATCGTTACAAACTTCTATAAATTCCAATAGCTTTTGCTGAAATTTGTGCTGAGAAAGTGACATACCAACCTCAGACGAAAGGTGTATGGTTAAACACTAGCAGAAGGGGATAAAGAGTGACAAAGGAGATGATAGAACTTAAGTTGAAGCGGAAATTAAATAACCAAAGAGGCTTGCTGTAGCCCCTTTCATCAGAGTCATTAAGCTCTTTTACCAGGCCATGCACTCAGCACAGTTTCAGCCACCTGCTTTAACTCGGCGCAGTTTGCGCCACTGGTCGCTTGTACGGCCATCCCCTGCAATACTGCACCTATGTAGCGAGCTAAGGCTGCAGGATCAGAATCTGCAGGTAAATCGCCTTCGTCCTTGGCTTTTTGCAAGCGTTCACGCAGAGCCACTTCGCCGGCTCTGCGTTTAATAATCAAGGCCTCTTTAACAAAAGCGGCTGACTCGCTGCAAGCCAGGGCTCCCTGCACTATGACGCAACCCGGTGGGTTATTTGGATCGGCATTGGCACTGGCTGCACCACAAAGCATGTGTTTGACGACTTCATAAGAAGTCGCATGCTCCAGAGCCGGATAATAAAATGCACAAGGCCGGTTTTCGTACAACTCAATGGCTTTTAAAAACAATTGTTCTTTGTTACCAAAAGCAGCATACAAACTGGGTTTGTTGATGCCCATGGCTTCACATAAATCAGGTAAAGATGCGCCTTCGTAACCTTTACGCCAGAAAACTTCCAGCGCCTTTTGTAAGGCCTTTTCCATGTCAAAAGCGCGCGGGCGTCCCACTGTTGGCGCTGGTGTAACCGCTGATGCTGACATTTCAAACTCCGGATTAAAAAGGATGCACTAGCATAAACTGCTTGGCAACACATGTCCAGCAAGGAATATTTACCAATCGGCACAATATAGTGTAAGCTAGCAACTTATCGTGACAGACCAGTTGCCTGCAGTGCGTTTGACTCTGTAACCCAGAAATAGTTTTAGGCAATCTTCAGCGGCTTTTAGATATTCAGTAAACACAAGGCCCGACTTATCCTGCACTCAAGTTAACAGCCCTTCGAGCAGTAGCCCCTGCTAACCCATTAACTTCGGCTTATAACCAAAGTTTTTTGTTAAGTTCTAAAGATTCTACATTTATTTACCAAACGGTACAAAATAATGATTGACTCTGAAGTGGACTTCTATATATTTACCGACCAGTACAAAACTAACAGATGAAACTAGTTTGTACAACAAAAGTTGAAACCAAATTTCTTTATTGATCGAACTGAACGAGGAACATGTCATGAGCAGCAACAGCACTATTCGTACCTTTGTCTTGGGAAGCATCGCCGCCTTAGTGTTATCCGCTTGTGGCAGTCCTGAAGCCGCAGCACCGGGCGCTATGGCCGCACCGGAAATTAATGTAGCGACAGTAGTACAGGAAAAAATCACAGAGTGGGACGAATTTACTGGTCGCTTACAAGCGCCGGAAACAGTCACTTTGGTGCCAAGGGTATCAGGTTATATCGAACAGGTATTTTTCACTGAAGGCGCTTTAGTGAAACAAGGCGACTTGTTGTTCCAGATTGACGCACGTCCCTTTGCTGCTGAAGTAGCACGCTTAAAAGCTGAATTAACGAATGCTGAAACTGCACAGAAACTGGCTGATAACGACTACCGTCGTGCCGCAGCGCTGAAAAAACAGCGTGCTATCTCTGAAGAAGTATTAGACACCCGTCAAAGCCGTAAACTGCAATCAGCCGCTACTGTGGCTTCTGTCAAAGCAGCACTACAACGCGCTGAACTGGATCTGTCTTTTACCCAGGTCAAAGCGCCTATTTCAGGCCGTGTCTCTTACGCTCAAATCACAGCAGGTAACTTTGTTCAGGCCGGTAGCAGCCAACTGACCACTTTAGTCAGCACCAGTAAAATGTACGCGTACTTTGATGCTGATGAGCAAACTTATCTGAAGTATGTGCAACTGGCGACAGCAGGTAACAGAGCTGAACAGCGCACAGCCCACAACACCGTCTATATGGCACTGGCTGGTGACAGCGAATTTGGTTATGTCGGCAGCATCGACTTTATCGATAACAGCATCAATGCCCAGACCGGTACTATCCGTGCCCGCGCCACCTTTGAAAACGTCGATAACAAATTAATCCCGGGTTTATTCGCCCGCTTAAAACTGGTTGGCAGCAATGCCTATCAAGGCATTCTGATCGACGACAAAGCCATAGGCACAGACTTAAGCAACAAGTTTGTACTGGTGGTGAATAACGAAAACCAACTGGAATACCGCCCTGTCACTTTAGGTGAGAAGGTCAACGGCCTGCGCATCATCAGCAAAGGCTTGAATCCATCCGATCGGATTGTGGTGAATGGTCTGCAACGTGTACGCCCAGCCATGACGATCCAGCCTAAATTGGTGGAAATGGCCACATCTCAGCAACTAACCAGTTTAAAAGCTGAACAGCAGCAGTTAGAGACAGACAGCAAGCAAGAACTTACCGCTGCTGCAGAACAAGCAACGGCTAACCAGGGTTAAGGAACGGATATGTTATCGCAATTTTTTATCAAAAGACCTATTTTTGCCGCCGTGCTGTCGCTGCTGATTTTTATCGGAGGCGCCATCGCCGTCTGGCAACTCCCTATCACTGAATACCCTGAAGTGGTGCCACCTACAGTAGTAGTAACAGCTAACTATCCGGGTGCTAACCCTAAAGTCATAGCGGATACGGTCGCTTCGCCTTTAGAGCAGGAAATTAACGGTGTCGAAGACATGTTGTATATGTCTTCGCAGGCCACTTCTGATGGCCGTATGACCTTAACCATCACCTTCGCTATAGGGACTGATGTGGACCGTGCTCAAACTCAGGTCCAAAGCCGGGTTGACAGAGCCAGACCACGCTTGCCGCAGGAAGTACAACGTTTAGGGGTAGTGACTGAGAAATCATCACCGGATTTAACTATGGTGGTGCATTTAACCTCGCCGGATGACAGATACGATATGTTGTATTTGTCTAACTATGCAGCGCTGAACGTCAAAGACGAATTAGCCCGTATTGAAGGTGTAGGCGCTGTACGTTTATTTGGTGCCAGTGAATACAGCTTACGTATCTGGCTGGATCCAAATAAAGTTTCAGCTGTGGCTTATCGCCAGCTCAGGTATTAGCTGCAATCCGTGAACAAAACCAACAGGCTGCAGCCGGTTCTTTAGGCGCTCAACCTGCGGGTGACAGTGATTTCCAAATTCTGATCAACGTCAAAGGCCGTTTAACCACGGAGCAGGAATTTGCTGACATTATTGTTAAAGTCGGCGAAGACGGCGAAATCACCCGCATCCGCGATATAGGCCGGGTCGAATTAGGCGCTCAGTCTTATGCACTGCGTTCTTTGCTGAATAACAAAGACGCTGTGGCTCTGCCTATTTTCCAGGCTTCAGGTTCAAACGCTATTCAGATTTCTGATGATGTACGTGCCACTATGGCCGAACTGTCAAAAGGTTTCCCTGAAGGTTTAACTTACGACATCGTCTACGACCCAACGGTATTCGTGCGTGGCTCTATTGAAGCTGTCGTCAAAACCTTGCTGGAAGCTATTTTACTAGTGGTGCTGGTGGTGGTGTTATTCCTGCAAACCTGGCGAGCTTCTATTATTCCTTTAGTGGCTGTGCCTGTGTCTTTGGTCGGTACCTTTGCTTTTATGCATATGCTGGGCTTTTCATTAAACGCTTTATCCTTATTTGGTCTGGTATTGGCCATAGGTATAGTGGTTGATGACGCCATAGTAGTGGTCGAAAACGTCGAGCGGAATATCGCTGATGGCTTATCTCCTGTGGCCGCCACACAAAAAGCCATGAAAGAAGTAACAGGCCCTATTGTCGCAACTACCTTAGTACTGGCCGCTGTGTTTATTCCTACTGCTTTTATGTCCGGTTTAACAGGCCAGTTTTATAAGCAATTTGCGTTAACTATTACCATATCTACCTTTATCTCAGCACTGAACTCGTTAACCTTAAGCCCTGCTTTATCAGCACTGCTGTTGAAACCTCATGGCGCTAAACCAGACGGCTTAACCCGTGTACTGAATAAAGCTTTTGGCAGCTGGTTATTTGATCCCTTTAATCGCCTATTTAACAGAGCGTCCAAAGGCTACGGCCTGATGGTACGTAAAGTCATTCGTTTTGGCGGCATTATCGGTATTCTGTATATTGGCTTAGTCGGCTTAACTGCAGTGCAGTTCCAGCAAACCCCTACAGGTTATGTGCCTGGTCAGGATAAACAGTACCTGGTGGCTTTTGCTCAGTTACCGGACGCCTCTTCTTTAGACCGCACCGAAGCTGTGATTAAAGAAATGTCCCGTATTGCGGCCGAACATCCGGGTGTAGCGAACTCTATCTCCTTCCCTGGCTTGTCGATCAACGGTTTTACCAATAGCCCAAGCGCAGGCATAGTCTTTGTCGGTCTGGATGACTTTGACAAACGTGGTTCACCAGAGTTGTCAGGCAATGCTATTGCAGCCGCTTTAAACCAGAAATTTGCTGGTATTCAGGACGCCTTTATCGCCATATTCCCGCCACCACCAGTGCAAGGTTTAGGCACCATAGGGGGTTTCCGTCTGCAAATACAGGACAGAGCCAACCTCGGTTATGAAGAACTGGCTGCTGTGTCTATGCAAGTGATGCAAAAAGCCTGGGCAACGCCTGAACTAGCTGGTGTGTTCTCCAGCTATCAGGTGAACGTGCCACAGCTTGATCTGGATGTTGACCGTACCAAAGCCAAACAACAAGGCGTCAATCTGGACGAAATATTCCAGACGCTGCAGGTGTATATGGGCTCGGCTTATGTCAACGACTTCAACCAGTTTGGCCGGACCTATCAGGTCAATGTGCAGGCTGATGAACAATTCCGTCAGGACCCTGAGCAAATTCGCCAACTGAAAGTACGCAACAACGCAGGTGAAATGATCCCACTGGGCTCTTTCATCAACGTGAAACACTCAGCTGGTCCTGACCGCGTCATGCACTACAACGGTTACACCACAGCTGAAATTAACGGTGGCCCAGCACCTGGTTACAGTACAGGTGAAGCTCAAGCTGCTATTGAGAAAATTCTGGCTGAAACCTTACCACAAGGCATGACCTACGAATGGACAGAACTGACTTATCAGCAAATTCTGGCTGGTAATACCGAGCTTTTGGTCTTCCCGCTGGTGATACTGCTGGTGTTTATGGTGTTGGCAGCTCAGTACGAGAGTTTAACTTTACCGCTGGCTATTATCCTGATTGTGCCTATGACCTTGTTATCAGCCATGACAGGTGTCTGGATCTACGGTGGTGATAACAACATCTTCACTCAGATAGGCTTGATCGTACTGGTGGGGCTCGCGACTAAAAACGCCATCTTAATAGTCGAATTTGCCAAAGAGTTGCAGGACCATGGCATGAAAACTATGGACGCCATTCTGGAAGCTGCCCGCTTACGTTTGCGCCCCATTTTAATGACCTCCATCGCCTTTATTATGGGTGTGGTGCCTATGGTGTTCTCAACAGGTGCTGGTGCAGAAATGCGTCAGGCCATGGGTGTAGCAGTATTCGCAGGTATGATTGGCGTCACTATCTTCGGTCTGATTTTAACACCACTGTTTTATTACACTCTGGCCAAACGCCGTGATCGCCAACTGGCCCAAGGCAGTTCAGAAGTAACAGCTACAGAGGAAAATCATCATGCGTAAAAGTCTTCGTTTGACCGCTATCAGTATGGCTTTAGCGTCCTTGTTGTTTGGTTGTGCTTCGGTAGGACCAAGCTATGCGGCTCCTGTAACTGCCAATCAGGTGCAACTGCCTGCCGAATACAGAGCTGCAGATAAAGCCCAACACTGGTGGCAACAATTTAATGATCCAGTATTAAATCAACTGATAGAAAAGGCTTTGCTGAATAACCAAACCTTAGCTGCGGCAGAAGCCAACGTAAAACGTGCTTACGCCGCCTTTGAAGACAGCGACAATGATAATCTGCCTCGTATGGATATCACCGCCAGTCAGCAAAACAATCAGGTGCCGGACAGTGCGGCGCAAAACGCCGGGCAAATTCAGCGCCGAGCCAATTTAGGCGGTGCTTTAAGCTGGGATTTAGATTTGTTTGGCAAGCTGCGTCGCGCAGCTGAAGCCGCCAATGCCAGAGCACAAGGTGCTGAACTGGCCTGGCAGGAAGCTAAAGTGCAGTTGTTGGCACAGGTCGCCGCCAGTTATGGCGACTACCGCGGTGCACAACTGCGCTTATCTGTGGCCGAACAAAACCTCGGCAATTTACGTCGCACTAAACAGATTATTCTGGCTCGCCGTGATGCAGGTTTCGCTTCCGATCTGGAAATCAGCCGTATCGACGCACAGATTTATCAGCTGCAAAGCACAATACCGCAGTTTGCTTTTGCCAAAGCTCAGGCCAACGCCACTATAGCGGCTTTAGTAGCCCAACCTGCAGAGCAGTTTGTGGTTGCAACGAAAAGCGAAGCTTTGCCTGAGCTGAATAAACCTTTGTCTTTTGCCAATCAGCACAACTACTTAAAGTTCAGAACTGATGTGGCAGTAGCCGAGCGGGAACTGGCAGCCAGCACTGCAGATATAGGCGTTGCGACTGCAGAGCTGTATCCGGAAGTGTCTGTAAGTGGGTTTTTAGGTTTTATTTCCAGCCCAGGCCTAAGCCTGGGGTCACAAAATGAAGCCTGGAGTATAGCGCCTAGTTTACGCTGGCAAGCTACAGAGCTGAGCTCTATTCAGGCCCGTATTCGCGGCGCTGAAGCAGAGCAGCAAATGGCCTTTGCCCGCTTCCAGCAGACGGTGTTTGATGCGCTGGCGCAAATGCAGACCTCACTGCAAGGCTACAGAACCAGCCGTGAGCAGCAGTTAAGTGCTCAGCAACAAGTGGCTGCTACGGAACAGGCAGTGCAGCTGACCCGAGCTCAATACGAAGCCGGCACTACTGAGTTTCTTGACTTGCTGGACGCCGAACGCGAGTGGTTAGCAGCCCGCGATCAACAGGCGGTGCTGTCGGCGCAAAGCTTCCAGCGTATGGTCTCTGTCTACCGTGCTTTTGCAGGGGGTTTAGAGTTGGAGCCAAACACACCACAAATAGCCTTAGTGAAAGAATAAATAGCCTGCAAGCTGGCTGCCGCGTCAGCTTTTATTAACGAGTAACTTTTGGGCGTCCGGTTAGTCCCATTTCCCAACGGACGCCCTTTTTTATCTTCGCATGAACGCCAGTCATCGCCCAGCTATTGATAACCATTCTTATCCGCATTATTATTAAGAACATTTTCATCCCTTGCTGAATAAGGCTGATTTTCCGGTGTTTAAGCTCAAACAACGTTTCTGGTTTTTATTACATGGCTGGGTAGGTTTGCCTGTCTGGTTAATTTTTTGTGCTGTGTGCTTAACAGGCACTATTGCGGTGTTTAGTCATGAACTAACCTGGCTAACCAACCCCAACTCCAGAGCAGAAAATCCACAAAATCTGCCAGTCAAACCTGCTACTGAACTGATTGCCGCCGTCAAAGCTGAAGTACCTGATGCTGAAGTAGGCAGTGTGATGGTGATGGAACCTTATCTGGTGAACGCTGTGATATTTTCCACAGCAAAAGCACCTTTTGGTATCGCTTACGTCAACCAGTACACAGGCAAAGTACAGGAGCTAAACTACGGCCTGAATTTTATTAGCTTTATGCGTTCGTTACACGGTTGGTTATTGTTCCCATGGCAGAGCAGTTACAGTGTTGGCTATTACCTGGTCAGTGGTATGGCTATCCTGATGCTGATGTCGTTAATCACTGGTTTAGTGATTTATAAAAACTTCTGGAAGTCTTTCACCCAACCTAAAATACGGTTCAATCAAGGACGTAAAACCTTATTAACTGATTTACACCGTCTGGCTGGGGTCTGGTCGATTTGGTTTTTGGTCGTGATGAGCTTAACCGGCTTGTGGTATCTGTTGCAGGCAATTTTATGGCATAACGATATTGAGTTTTACCAGGAACCGAAAATTCTGACGGCAGCTGAAGTACCGGCTGCAGGACAAAAACATACAGCACCTTATTCACTGGAAGATGCACTGGTGATTGCCAAACAAACTTTGCCAGAGCTGGAACCGGCTTACATCATGATGCCGGAGCATAACAGAGATTTGTATCGTATTTCAGGTTCTGGTGATTCTGTCTTCTTTGATCAGTATTCTTACACAGTGTTAGTGAATCCATGGACAGGCGCAGTCACTGATGTACACACCCCAGCGCAAATGTCCGGTCTTGAAGTCATTAGCCACATAGCAGATCCGCTGCATTACGGCACCATTGGCGGTATCTGGACGAAAATTATCTGGTTCCTGTTTGGTTTATTGTTATCTGGTATGTCGATTACAGGCTTTATGATTTGGGGCAGCCGCACTATTAAAGCGGCCCGTAAAGAACCTGTCACCAGTTACACAACTTCAGAGGTAAATTCCTGATGGCACAACGTTCAGACAACTGGTGGCAACGTAATAAATTTAAACTCAATGGTCTGGTATTAATTCTACCTTTCTGGTTTTTGTACGAAGCGATGAACCCTGTGTTTCCGGCGTCCTGGCCGACACAGACCATTGGTACTTTTGAAGTAACACCCACTCCACTCACCAACGATGCACCTTACCAGCATCACGGCGATTGGGTAAAAGATTTCAGCCTGCAGTTTTGTGAAGGTTGTGTCGCTAATATCCGTCAGGCTTATATGGCCATAGCCGCAGAGCAACCCGCGATAGAGGACTTCGCCGAAGCCGACTTGAGTATCCTGCACGGTAGCTCTTTTGCTCAGCATGTGCATGCCAAGGCAACAGCACAACCTAAAGCCGGCGATAAAGTCTGGTTATTGATTGAAGACTGGCAGGGTAAATTACATGTAGGTTCCTGGGACTGGCCACAGTCTTAGGATGAACGGCTCGGAGTCAGATTAAACTCTACGGCTTGATTTGACTCTGAGCTGAATTAACTTTTGTTACAATCCTAAGCACAAATTAATCAGCCAAAGCGTTACACTCAGACGGCGTCTTTTATGAGGTTGGTTATGAAACTGTTTTGGTTCGCATTGCTGCTTTCTTCTCAAAGCCAAAGCATGGCGCAGAGCTGGTCAGGCTTTGCCACACAACAATCCTGCCTCGAACTTTATCCTGATTATCAACAACTGGTGAACCAGGCTCGCCAACAGACGCCTGGTACAGTCTGGATTATTGGTTAGCGCCATGGCTGTTACCGGAAAAACAGTTTGAGAGCACCCAACAACTGTTGGATTGCGCCCAGTTGGAATACCACTCTGATCAGTTTTTGGTGCAAGCCTGGGGTCTGCAGCCCAAAGCACCTGAGCCACAAAAGCGGCCTGTGATTATCTACAACAGAGGCGGAAATTCGGCGCTGGGCCGGCTGGATTTTGTTTCAGTGTTGCGCCAATTGAGCCCTTTGGCTCAACAAGGTTTTATCGTATTAGCCAGCCAATACCGGGGTTCTGTACCACAAAACCAACAGACCTATGGTAAAGATCAGTTCGGCGGCGCTGATGTACAGGACATTCATCAACTGATTGAACTGGCGAAAAAGCTACCTGGTGCAGATGCAGAGAATATCTTTTTATACGGTATCAGCAGAGGCGGCATAATGAGTTATCTGACTGCCCGTCAGCGTGATGACATCCGGGCCCTTGCTATCACAGGCGCTCCGACAGATTTAGTGACTGAACTATCACGTTTACCAGAGATGGAGCTTGTGTTTCGTAGTCTGATCCCAAACTACGATCAGAACAAACAACAAGAGCTACGGCAACGTTCAGTACTGTTCTGGGCGGAGGAATTACCAGCCACTTTGCCTGTATTGCTGATGCATGGCGGACAAGATAAAAGAGTGCATCCAGATAATTCAAAACGTCTGGCTGCCAGACTGACAGAGCTACAACGACCGGTACAGCTGATTGAATTTAAAGAGGCTGACCATTTATTAACTGATTACAAAGAGCAGGAGCGTCAGGAAATGCTGAACTGGTTTCGGCAGCACCAGCATGGAAGCGAAAAACCTGTAGCGGCCCCTTAGCAAGCGAGTTCAACCCTATCCCGCCCCAATTCTTTGGCTCGATACAACGCCTGATCGGCACGTGGTAACAGCTGATCCAAAGCACTTTCTGCTGTGCTTGCGATACCTATACTTAAACTGCTTTCTAAACCAGACTGCCGCATCTGCTGTTTAAACTGCTGCTGTACCCGCTCTGCCAGATGCAATAACCCCTGCGTATCCGTATCCGCTGCAGCCAACACAAATTCATCACCACCCAGGCGACAGGCTATATCACTTTGTCTTGCCACAGCAGATAACACCGAACCCAGTTGTTGTAGGGCCAGGTCACCGGCTTCATGCCCATGCTGATCGTTTAACTGTTTAAACTCGTCAATGTCGATCATCATCAAAGCTAAAGCTGTGCCCTGCATTTCTGACTGAAGTTGGTACTGCTCAAATTTAGCCTGAAAGGCCCTGCGATTATCCAGGCCGGTTAATGCATCGGTATGAGCCAGAGTTTCCATTTGCTGGGCTTGCTGGTACAGCTTATCTATGGTTTTTTCAGCGACCTTCACTCGTTTTTGTTGCAACTGCATCTGCTGGTCCAGCGCCAGTTGATAAGCCATTGCATCGGCAATCAGTTTCAGGCTGGTTAAGGTATGCTGTTGAATATGAACGGATTCAGTACTGGCGCCACACAAAGTTCCTATGGTTTGTCCTTCCGACAACACAGGGATGGCAAAAAAAGTTTGCATACCTAAAGCTGCGCCTGCGGACCCCGGAAATGTGGAGGGAACAGAATCTGAGTAGCTGATATTGGCATCAAATAGCACTCGGCACATCGAGTCGGACCAGTTCACAACTGGACCTTCCTCAATAGGCAGATGCAAAGGCCCTTCCACTAAAATCACTTGCTGAGTCAGTGCATTCCAGTCGATACGGGTTAAAAAGGTAGTATCCAGCCCGGTTAAATGCTGCACCAACAGCAGTAAGGGCCGGGCAGCGTGCTCAAGAGCCAGACTACTATAACGTTGACGTTGACGTTGTGGCATAAATACTCTGGTCAGTTGCTGGACTCAACATGTTTTTTAGCACTGTTTTCTTTTGAATCTTTAATTTATACGTCACTTTTACTCAGCAAGAGCAAATAAATTCAAATTATTTTGTTCAAAGGGTCGAATTCAGCCTGGCCGCTTCGACTACAGAGTCATTCAACCCAAAGAGGAAACAACATGACTCAGTCTATTCAACAGTTATCTGCTCAGTGGGCGCAGGCAGTGGTCAGTCAGAACATCAGCCAGGTTATGGCATTTTACGCTGATGAACTTACTGCTTATGACGCAGTTGCTCAACTACAGTTCAAGGGGAAAGTTGCCTATAAAGCTCACTGGCAACGCTGTATGGAGTTCTGCGCTGGCGGCCATTCAAAGTTTGAAATGCATGATTTAACTATTCAGCAAAATGATCAGATCGCCTTTAGCCATGCGTTGGTTTACTGCGAAGGCAGTAATGAAAAAGGCGAAACTCAGGGCTGCTGGATGCGCCTGACCCAAGGCTGGCAAATGCAGCAAGGCCAATGGCGTATTCTTCATGACCATTTTTCCGTGCCTTTTGATATGGTATCCGGAGCGGTATTATTTGAACTGAAACCAGAGGCCTGAGGAGCAGCGATGAAATACTTATGTTTGGTCTACAGTGATGAGAAATTGCTGCACTCCTTGCCTGAAAGTCCGAAAGACGAGGAATGTTTCGCTTACGCAATGAGCGTACAAAACAGTGGCCGCATGCTGGCAGCCGAAGCACTGCAGCCTGTAGACACGGCCACCACAGTGCGGGTGCGTGCCGGTAAAACCTTATTAACAGATGGGCCTTTTGCCGAAACTAAAGAGCAACTGGCTGGTTTTTACCTGGTCGAAGCCAAAGATTTAAACGAAGCGATACAGCTTGCCTCTGGTATTCCGGCAGCTCGTGTAGGTTCTGTTGAGGTTCGCCCTGTTCGGCAATTGGAGGTGTAACATGGATTGTATGCTGCTGACGCCGAAAGTGATCATTAGCCGAAGTGCGATACCGTCAAGACAACTGGAGGTATAAGATGCGGTTTATGCTACTGATGATCCCTAAAGGCTATGAAAGCGCAGTCCCAGGCACTATGCCAGAAGCAGCTGCGGTAGAGGCCATGATGCAGTACAACAGAAGACTGCAGGACGCAGGTATTTTAATGAGCTGTGAAGGTTTGCATCCGCCTTCCATGGGTGCTCGTGTCAGCTTCAGTGCAGGCAAGCCATTGGTCACTGACGGGCCTTTTACTGAAACCAAAGAAGTACTGGGCGGTTTTTGGATAATCAAGGTAAAGTCTAAAGCCGAAGCCATTCACTGGGCCAGTTTATGTCCGGCTGGTGATAACGAAGTGATCGAAGTGCGACAAATTCAGGATATGGACGATTTTCCTGAAGATATACAGAAGATTGCCGCCGACTTCGCCAACATGCAAAGTCCATAAGTTGTTGCATAGCCGGGTCACAGCCGAAACTATTTCGGCACTGTACCAACAAGAAAGTCGCAGGGTGCTGGCCACCCTGATCCGGCTTTTGGGTGAATTTGAACTGGCCGAAGAAGCTCTACAGGAGGCCTTTGCCTGTGCTTTACAACAATGGCCCGTCGATGGGCTACCGGAGCAACCCAGAGCCTGGCTGGTCTCCACAGGACGCTTTAAAGCCATAGATAAAATCCGTCAGCAGCAAACCCAACGCAAATATCAACAGCAATGGCTTAATGAACTGGATGACGAGGCTGAAGCTTTTCAGGCCAATGAAGCCACGAGTCAAAACTGGCAAGACGATGAGTTGCGACTGATTTTTACCTGCTGTCACCCGGCTTTATCCACCGAAGCGCAAATTGCGCTCACCTTACGCGAAATTTGTGGCCTGACGACAGAGCAAATTGCCAAAGCTTTTTTAACCAGCCCTGTCACCATAGCCCAGCGCATAGTGCGGGCGAAAAACAAAATTCGTGACGCCGCTATTCCTTATGAAATACCCACTCCAGAACAATTGCCAGAGCGGCTGGATGTCGTGCTTAAAGTGATTTACCTGCTGTTTAACGAAGGCTATAGCCAAAGCTCGGGCGATCAGTTGCTGTGTGCAGAGCTGTCAGCTCAGGCGATACGACTTGGGTATTTATTGCTGGAGTTGCAACCCGACACTGAAACTATGGGCTTATTGGCCTTGTTGTTATTGCAGGAATCGAGGCGTTTTGCCCGAATCGACCAACAAGGTGATCTGATTCTGCTGGCCGATCAGAACAGAAGCTTATGGGATCAATCCCTTATCCAACAAGGAGTTCAACTGGTCGAACGCTCTTTAACAGGCCGTCGTATTGGTCCTTATGGCTTACAGGCCGCTATTGCAGCACTGCATGCACAAAGCCCGGATGCTGCAAGTACCGACTGGCCACAAGTTGTCGCTTTGTACGATGTGCTCTATCGCTTCGAAGCCTCGCCTGTGGTGCTGTTAAATCGCGCTGTTGCCATCAGTATGGCGCAAAGCCCGGCCGTGGCATTACCACTATTGCAAGTGCTGGAACAAAGTGGCGAACTGGCACAGTATCACCTGCTCGACGCCGCCTTAGCAGATCTGCATCAAAAGCTAGGTCATACTCAACAAGCAAGGCTGTATTACCAACAAGCACTGAGTAAAACCGCACAACAGGCGGAACAAAGGTTTTTGCAAAGGCGTTTAGAGACATTGGGTTAACGCTTAATTCAGGCTACACTGGCAAAACCAGACCTACTCCGGAGTTAAGCCCATGACAAACCAAATAAATAGCCTGTTCTCTTTGCTAAAAGACAGCGCTTTGGTGCATCACAGCAGTTATATAGCCGGACAATTCCAAAGTGGCCGCAGTGGTCATTTTGCTGTGCATAACCCTGCGGATGGCAGCTTGCTGGCCTTAGTGGCTGAAGCAGGAGCTACAGAAGCAGAACAAGCGGTCACAGCGGCGACTGCTGCTTTTGCTGGCTGGTCTGGTCTTACTGCTGCTGAACGTTCTGCAAAGCTGATGCGCTGGAGCCAATTGATGCTGGAGCATCAACAGGACTTAGCCCGTATTTTAACGCTGGAGCAAGGCAAACCTTTAGACGAAGCTGCAGGTGAAATCAGCTATGGCGCCTCTTTTGTCAGTTGGTTTGCTGAAGAAGCCAAACGTATGAATGGCGATATTATTCCTGCGCCTAAAACTAATCAGCAAATTCTGGTACTGAAACAAGCCATAGGCGTTGTGGCCGCTATTACGCCGTGGAATTTCCCTAATGCAATGATTTTACGTAAAGCCGCCGCAGCTTTGGCCGCAGGTTGCACTTTTGTGGTGAAGCCTTCGGAGCTGACGCCTTTATCGGCTTTGGCTTTAGCTGAACTCGCGACCCGTGCCGGTATTCCGGCTGGTGTGTTTAATGTAGTCACAGGGACAGATGCCAAAGCCATAGGACAGGTACTGACCAAAGATAGCCGTGTAGCTAAATTTAGTTTCACCGGCTCAACCTCAGTTGGCAAAACCTTGCTGGCGCAGTGCGCTTCTACCGTAAAAAAAGTTTCGATGGAACTGGGGGGCAACGCGCCTTTTATTGTCTTTGATGATGCCGATTTGCCATCTGCGGTGCAGGGTTTACTGGCAGCGAAATTTCGTAATGCCGGTCAAACCTGTGTTTGTGTGAATCGTGTTTTTGTGCAGCGCCCTGTGTACGATGCTTTTTTAGCCTTGTTAATTAAAGCCACAGCGCCGCTGAAACTAGCCAACGGTTTAGAAGCGGGTTGCCAGATAGGCCCGCTAATTAACCAGGCTGCGGTGGATAAGATCTCCCGTTTGTTAGATCAGGCGCTGGATCAAGGTGCCGAACTCTTGCTTGGTGGCGCTATTGATGCCGACTTAGGACCTTTGTTTTTCCAGCCAACCATAGTCACAGAAGTCCGCCCTGATATGCAAATCAGCCAGACTGAAATTTTTGGCCCTGTGCTTTGCATCAGCGTATTTGATACAGAGCAAGAGGCGATAGAACTCTCCAACAATACCCCAACAGGCCTTGCCAGCTATTTTTACAGCCGCGATATAGGCCGGATTTTCCGTATCGCCAAAGCGCTGGAATACGGCATGATAGGCATCAATGAAGGTTTAATTTCCAATGCCGCCGCGCCTTTTGGCGGCGTCAAAGAGTCAGGTTTAGGCCGCGAAGGCTCCAGTTATGGCTTGGATGATTTTACGGAGTTGAAGTATTTGTGTTTGGGTGGATTGGGCTGAAGGGGGCTCCGGTGAGGCTGCGTTCGAGCCAAGAACACTCGCTTAGCCTCACTTCAAACAATGATGAAACGTAATGAATAAAAATAGATTTACCTGGAAAAACTTTTCTATTAGGCAGCTTGAATTGTATGCGGTAACTGGTTTTTTGTTTTACGTTATGTGGAATAGTCTAGAGCTTGCTCAGTATGTTTTTGAGTATTTCGGAAGAACACTTGAGGGATATGGCCCGCCTCAACAACGTTGGCATAGAGTTATTGCAGGTGGTTTTCTTGTCTGGGCATTAGTCATTACGCTTATGGATATGATCAGCGTATGGCATTACACCAAGAATCCAGATGAAATCCCCAAAGATGTTGACTCCCAATAATCAGAAGGCATTAGAATCAGAACCAGGAGAGAAAAGGCGTAGCCAATGTCTGCTCTTGGCATTTTTCTTAAGGAGATGATTTATGGACCATGCTCTTGAAAACACAGTGACATTAAACCTAGTTCAGCATGGAAAGGTTACCAGTCCACTGCTGATCGTCTATTCAAACCTAAACGGCCAGGATTTTGCTCAATTGGATGTCCACGGATTTCTCAGCAAAAATTACCAGTTGGGTGATCACTTTGATAATTTTTTAGCATTGCGAGCTGATTTGGAAGCGCAGGAAATACTGCTGGCATGTAAGGGATGTTTAAAGAATGTTTTTCCATCTGGGATGTCAAGAAGTATGAGTTTTGGCTTAACCGCTTATGAAACAGATGAAGCCACATTGGAGACAGAACCTGTATGCATTTATCGGCCAATAGTACAGAATGAGTACAAAGATTTAATGACGTACGAGCAGCAAGTCATTTATCGCAAGAAGTTTCTTGAAGAGAATAAAGCGAGATTTATTGAGCGTAACAAGCTTTACGAAGCACAAAAGACGGCATCTCAACGCTAGGTCTTGCGTCTTACCTCAAAGCAATAAACGGTTTAGTATCAATGAATTTACCGAAAAAAAGCTGGAAAAAAGCATAGAAAATAGTTAACACTTCTATCACTCAGAAGCGGGGCAAAAGACAAAACCTTACCCCACTTTAATTTCTGAGTGACCACCATCCCCTTGTCGCGCCTACTAACTTTTTGGCGCATCCGCCACCGAATCCCGCTCTACTAACTGCGGTATAAACAAGTGCGTTCGGCTTTCGGGTTCGATGCTGGTATCACTGAGTTGTATCGCCAGTTTAGTGGCGTAGCTGGCCATTTCTTCGACCGGATAATGCATAGTGGTTAAACGTGGGCGGCAAGCTCGGCTGACGATGAGATCGTCAAAACCTATCACTGAGACATCTTCCGGCACCCGCAGCCTGCGGCAAATAAGGCGTGAATAGCGCCTATCGCCATTAAGTCGTTATAGGCCAAAAGTGCGGTAAATTGAATGCCTTTATTCAGCAAGGCCTGTACTGCTTGCTCGCCCCCTTCCATATTGGCGGTGGATTCTTCAATAGCAGCCTCAGAGAGCTGCAAACCCGCCAGTTTGAGCGATTCGCGAATACCCTGCAGTCGAAAACCAGGGTCGCCGTTTTGGTAAATACTGGTGATCACCGCAAAATTTTTATGGCCTTTATTGATTAAATAATCCGTCGCTGTGCGGGCGCCTGCGACGTTATCCAGCCAGACACAGCGGTTGGCGATAGCAGGCATATAGCGGTTGATCAGCACCAGGCCTGGAATTTCGTTAGCCAGCTTCAGTAAGGTTTTTTCATCGGAATATTCGCTGTGCAGAATAATAGCCTGACAGTTATGATCCCGAAGTGAATCAATAGCCTCCTGCTCCGACTTGGTCTCGTATAACGAGTTACTCATCAGCAGTTTGTAGTTGTTTTCACGCGCGCCTTTTTCAACACCACTGGCGAGACTGCCAAAAATGGCATCGACAATTTAGGGGTCACTACCCCTAAGGTATTGGTAGTTTTACTGACCAGAGCACGGGCATTGCTGTTGGGTCTGTAACCTAATTCGGCAATGACCTTTTTTACCCGGGCACGGCAGGCTTCACCCACCTGATGACCGTCGTGGATCACCCGGGACACTGTAGCTATCGATACACCAGCTACTTTTGCGACATCTTTAATTGTGACCATAATTTTTTCTTTTTTTATTGATTATCTACAGCGAACTAAATCGCTTCTGAACCCTGATTTTTTGTTTTAGCTAAGGCCAAACTGATTTGTTGACTGGCTTGGGCATCCAGATGATAGCCCCGCACGACCAGCAAAGAGCACAAGGCAAAGACCATAGTGCCCAGTGCCAAAATAACCCGCATCGCCAGAATACTGTCCGGGTTTTGCGCTGCAGAAAGCTGTGCATCAAAACCAATCAAATTCAGCGATAAACCAGCCAGCAATAAGGCCAGTGCTGCACTTAAACTGGTGACCCAGCTATGAATAGCCACAAAAACACCTTCACGGCGCTGGCCATGTCGTAATTCATCCTCATCACATAAATCGGCCATCATAGACGGAATTAACATGGTCATAGCAGTCCAGACTGCGGTACAGAATAATGCATCCAGCCAAATCCAGCCGTAGCCCTGGGGCGTAAAAATAAACCACTTACAAGCGCCACCTACCAAGGTGACAACATAAATCAGCTGCAGCGCTTTGATTTTTCCAACACGGGACGATAAAGCTGCGATCAATGGCACGGTCAGAAAACCAAAAGCAGCATAAGCCATCGACAACCAGCCTTTAAAAATGGCCCCCTGCGCTATATCGCCATCAGCAATAAAATACACCAGAAGGTAATAATCCATGCTGGCGGTAAAAGCGCCTCCGGCCATCTGCAACACAGTCAGCAGCAATAATACACGTAAGCCTTTGTTTGTTCTTAAGGTTTTTAAACTATGCCTTAAAGTGACAGGCGGAAAAGTAACAGCAGAGCGGTGCACAACTTCCTTGCTGTAACAGGCTGCTAAAGTGCCAAGCAGACCAAAAATAAACAAAGCGACGCCCCAGCCGACATAACGAATACCGACAAAAACCGAACTGAAAATGGCCAGCTGCGCCAACGGAAATAACCACTGATACAGCAAAGAACCCAGCTTCAGAAAATAGGTGGTAAAACCCATAATTTCAGTACGCTGGTGGTAATCCGGGCTTATTTCATAGGATAAGCAGGTCATAGGCACAGACATAAAAGTGGCGGCGATATAAAACAGTAGCGAGAAAACGACAAAGTACAGCAGATGAGCCAGTTCGCCCCAGCCTGTCGGCACCATCCAAATCAGACCAAAAAACAGACAACAGGCCCAACTGGCGATCAGAATAAAAGGCCGTCTGCGGCCAAAACGGCTGTGGTGATGATCAGATAAATGCCCGACCCAGGGGCCTAATAAAGTACCGAGTAACAAAGGTAAAGTAAGAGCCAGTCCCAGTAAAAATGGGTCTACCCCTAAGGTCATCTGGTAAAACGGAATAGCCAGTACGCTGACACTTTGCTGGGCAAAAAACATCGCAAAAAAGCCAGCGCCAAGGGCTAGCTTTTGAGTTCCTGACACCCGTATCGATCCTGATGCCGATGCAGATGTTGTTGTGTTTTGGTGCAGTGGCTTTGCCATAGCACTCCTGTTTTGTACTAAAAACAAAGCCGATTATAGGCCTGTGCAGAAAACTGACGCAACACAGGCCTTTTAAACTATGGCTTTTGGATCAAACTCACTTCCGCCAGTTCCACTCCATGCCAGCCTTTCGCTGCTGCTGGGCTATAAGCACTCTGATTAAACATCAGCTGTATGCCTTGTAACTGCTGCAGTTCGTTCAGATCCAACTCTGAGCCCTGCTCCACTTTGGGCGCAAAGACCGGCATAAACATAGGGTAGGCCTGAGTGATCAGCGTATCGGTGCGCTTGAGTTTATTCAGCGGCACTAACAGATACTGCCAGTCAGTGCCTACTTTCAGCTCTGTGCCATAGGCGATGCCGTCTTTATCCAGCACAGCAAACTTCAGCTGCTCCGGTTGTTTCACCGCACGGATTTTCAGCGCCACTGTGTCATAACCTTTCAAATTACGTTGTAGCAGGCTGTTGTCGGCAGACAAAGTGGTTTTCAGGATAGCTGCAGCTTTAGGATTTTCTAACGAATCCACACCCAATTGCATCGCTAAACCAGCGCCTGAACTATCAGCAACAAAACGTTGCGTCACAGTCGCATCTTTTGGATACAGGCTATTTTGTCTGTCCAGTGTTGCGTCGAATAACGCCACAGGCTGGCCTTGTGGTTTAAAAGCCACTGTCCAGTACGGTGCTTTGCTGACAAAATCCCAGTCCTGTGGAGAACCTGTTGCTGCACCGGGAAAGGTCAGGTTTTTGCCACCAGCTGTGACCACAAAGGCATATTCCAGCAGGCCGGTCTGAGTCCAGTCCACTGGCATGGCCAGCTGATAACGGCCACTACTCTGAGGGCTTGGTTGCATCTCAAAGGCAGTAAACTTGCTCTCGCCCAGATAACGTAACATCAGCTGCACTTTTTCAGGCTTGTTCAGAGCACCAATATCTACTTCAAAGCTAAAGGGGTCGCCCAACTGGATTTGACGCTGATTCTGATGCACTAAAGCCAGTTCTGTTGATTGAGGTTTGGGCAGATAAAAATCTGTCTCCACTTTATTGGCATACTGTTGTGCCAATGCAGCTTTGGCGGTCAGTAAGTACACACCGGGGCGCACTGTCACTTCGCCATCAGTGGCAGTTGCAACGGCCGTATTGCCGCTATTGAGGCCTTTTAGTTGATAGCTTTTGCCCAAATCAGCAAGGGTCAGTTTCAATTGCTGAGCAGCAGGGTATAAACGCCCTGCTTCACGGCTTAAACTGGAGTTCTGATAAGGATCCTGCAAAGTCAGCAAGTCCGGATACACCTCTAAACGCCAGACACCCTCTGAGACTTTGTCGAGAAAATAAGCACCAGAACCGCTGTATTTCGCCACAGCAGACGAGCCAACACCTGCAATGCTACTTAGCTTAGCTGCAGCTTTTGGCTCTGTTTGGGTGCTGTTGCTGTAGAAGACTGCGTTGGGGTATTGAGCACAGATAAATTCTGCTGATAATCCAGAGTCACAGCGCCGAAGCTGTTGCTGGCCGGGTAATCCGCCACTTTTTCAGCCCGCTTTTGACTACGGAATACTTCAGCGGCAATTTTTAAACTGATGGCTTTAGACGGGGTATACAACAGGTTCAGATGATGAGTGTTGTATTCAGAGTTGGTATGAGCCACAGCCGCAGCATCATAAGCAAACTGAGTGGCCCACTGAAAACCTGCTTCACGGAAACTGCGCGCCATAGCAGGATACATCACTGAGCTTGCCACATCGGCCGCATCAAACTCGTACACCATTTTGGCTTTAGTCGCACATTCACTGATACCGGCAAAAGGATTGGTGTAGTGCGCGACCGCTGGTAGCATATTGCCATTGATCACACTGCCTTTGACCAAACCGGTTGGATACCACTGATAAGACACGCCATCTATGCTGGTATTGCATAAAGCTTTGGCAAAAGGCTGATCATCCCCCTGCTCGCTGGTGTTGTAAAACAAAGGTTTAGTCACGCCAGCTGCCCGAATGGTACTGATTAAGTCCTCAATATAAGCCGCGCTTTGTTGTGGTTTGATCTCATGTTTAGGTTCGTTAAAGATCTCAAAAGCAATAATGTTATCGTCTTGCTGATAACTTTTGCCAGTCAGCGGGTTGACGTGTTTAAACAGCTGGGTCAGATAATTTTTCTGCGCTTTGATAGCATCTGGCGACTGGTTCATCTGGCTTTTGCTGTAAAAAGTTGAAAAACCATATTCCACCGGATCCGGCTCAGGGTAACCACTGCCCCACCAGCCAATAGGGGTAATAATTACCTTGATGCCTTTTTCTTTTAAGCGCAGCAGCAAGTAATCAAAAAGTTGCAGGTGAATATTGTCCTGCAGGTTACCCTCTTTATCGGCAAGTAATCTATCCCATAAATGCACGCGATAAGCATCCAGCCCTAAACGGGCAATATGGTCCACATCCATATCAATGGCAGCGCGGTGATCAACACCCAGACGTTCAATAGAACGATAACCGTAAGCAAAAGGCGCACTGTAATTGACACCAAAAAGTGCCACTTCAGAACCATTCTGCCACTGCAATACACCGTCTTTTACAGAAACCGGATTAGCCGTCGCAGCGGCGCTAAAAAGCGCTGCTACTGCTGTTGTGCAAAGAAAGGCTGTAGACATAAATCTCTGCTGCATTGTTACCACCAGGCGATATAAAAAGCAGCCACAATCAGAGTGATCAATACGGCATACAAATTAAAGCTTGGACGGGTTTCAAAGCTGATGTCGCTCAGTTCCACCGCATGAGGATGTTTGCCCTGACGCTGGAATAAAGTCACCAGCACAGCTAAAGCTAAACAGCTCAGGAAGACTAAACCTACGCGGTCCATAAATGGCATTTCTGGCAAAGCCACTTTGAAAATCCAGCTCAGTACAGCTGAGCTGATAGCTGCCACTAAAGCCGCTGTAGCAGTAGTACGGGACCAGAACATACCTAATAAAAACAACACCACTATGCCCGGTGTAAAGAAGCCAGTGAATTCCTGAATATACTGGAAGGCCTGGTCGAATTCGCCCAGCAATGGCTTAGCAGTAAAGACTGCAATCACCAAAGCTACCAGGCTGACTAGACGACCTACTTTGACGTAATGCTGCTGGGTTTGATCTTTGTTAAACTGAGAGTAAATATCCATAGTAAAAATGGTCGCGACGCTGTTGGTCATCGAAGCAAGGCTCGACAAAATTGCAGCCACTAATGCCGCAAAAATCAAACCTTTAATACCGGATGGCATCATGCTTAGCAGTTGTGGGTAAGCCTGATCCGGCTTGCTTAAATCTGGCAACAACAACACTGCTGCTATACCTGGCAGCACCACGATCACCGGCATTAACACTTTCAGGAAGGCCGCAAACACAATACCTTTTTGCGCTTCGGCTAAGTCTTTTGCAGCCAAAGTGCGCTGGATAATATATTGGTTAAAACCCCAGTAACTCAGGTTCATAATCCACATACCACCTAACAGCACAGACAAGCCTGGTAAGCTGACATAATGTGGGCTGTCCGGCGTTAAAATCATATCGAATTTATCTGGCACTTCAGTCAGTAAGCGGTCAAAACCAGCCCATAAGCCATTGCCCTCGCCTAACATATCCAACGACATAAAGGACAGGAATAAACCACCGCCGACCAACAACACCACCTGAATAATGTCGGTGTAAGCCACAGCTTTTAAGCCACCGTACAAGGAATAAGCCACTGACAAAGTTGCTAAAATAAACATGCTGGTGGTCATATCGACACCAGTGACTGTATTGATAGCCAAAGCACCTAACCACAAGACTGCAGTTAAGTTCACAAACACATACACCGCCATCCAGAACAGCGCCATGGTGGTGCGCACTCTGTTGTCAAACCGCTGCTGCAGGAATTGCGGCATAGTATAAATTTTACGTTTCAGGAAAATCGGTAAACAGAATTTACCGACCAGCAACAAGGTGATAGCTGCCATCCATTCGTAAGCGGCTATCGCCATACCTATGGCATAACCAGAACCCGACATACCAATAATTTGTTCAGCCGAAATATTAGCGGCTATCAAGGACGCACCAATAGCCCACCAGGGTAAGGTATTGCCGGCCAGAAAATAGTCATTGGTGTCTTTGTTATGTCCCTTTTCTTCCCGGGAAATATAATAAGCCAGCCCGACCAGGCCAAGCACATATATGGCGAGGATCGCCAAATCTAAATTACTTAAAGTCATCTTTATCCTTACCCTGTTTTACCCGTCGCTGATGTTGCTGCGCTGCAACATCAGAACAGCCGGGCATGTCTTGTTGTTATGGTTACCAGTTTTTAGCTAACTGAATTTATACACTATTTGTTGCTGATACAACTCACCTGCTTTGAGCAGAGTGCTGGGAAAGCCAAGTTGATTAATCGCATCAGGCCAGCCCTGGGCTTCCAGACAAAGCCCCTGTCGTGGCGCAAAAGGTGAAGCCAAAAAGTTACCCGTGTAAAGCTGTAAACCGGGCTGAGTACTAAATACTTCTAACTGACGGCCACTTTGAGCCGAGCTTAATACCGCCATCCGTTTGAACTCTGCAGCATCAGCACCTTGCCAGATAAAACAGTGATCAAAACCATTGGCCAAGGCCAGCTGTGGGTCCTGCTGCAAAAGTGCAGATCCGACTAATTTAGCCTGGCTAAAGTCAAAAGCTGTGCCTGATACTGCACGGCGCTCTCCTGTTGGAATAGCATGCTCATCTGTAGGCAAGTAATGACTTGCTGTCAGCTGCAACTGATGGTTTTCAATTGAGCTGCCATCACTGTTCAGATTGAAATAACAATGATTGGTTAAATTCAGTACAGTGTCTTTGTTGGACATGGCTAAAAAGGACAACTCCAACTGCTGATCAACAATACGGAACTGCTGCCAGACCTGCACTGCGCCCGGATAGCCCTGATCACCATCTGCTGAGTGCAGATACAATTGCACCGAGTCAGCTTGCTGCTTCAGCACTTGCCAGTGTTGACGGTTAAAGCCAGCAACACCACCATGCAAGTGATTGGGGCCATTATTACAATCGAGCTGATAGCTTGTGCCATTGAGTTCAAAACGGCCTTTGGCAATACGATTAGCAACACGACCTGCGGTAGCGCCCAGATAAAACTCATCTGTTTGATAATCTGCCACTTGCGGATAATTCAGCGTCAACTCCTGACCAAACAGGCGGATAGAGCGGATTGTTGCCCCAAAAGGCAACAACTCTACTTCTAAACCTGTGCCTTTATCTAAGGCTATTGGGCTCTGGTTCATGCCAGAATCTGCTCTGCGCCCTGACTGGCGGTACAAACAAAAATACCGGCTGTTAAACCGGTTTGTAGCGGGTACTCACGTTCAACCAAAGCACGAATGTCATCTACACGGCCTTGAGGTACTAAAGCCACCACACAACCACCAAAACCACCTCCTGTCATCCGCACACCGCCTGTATCACCCAGCGTGTTGCCAATCATTTCCACCAGCGCATCAATGGCAGGTACAGTGATTTCAAAGTCGTTTTTCATCGACAAGTGAGATTCAGCCATTAAGCGGCTCAAAAGCTTAATATCGTGCTCAGCTAAAGCTTTAGCGGCTAATTCAGTGCGATCGTTTTCAGTAATCACATGGCGGGCACGTTTGGCCACTACGGGATCCAGTTCACCTTGCTTCGCAGCAAAAGTAGTCCAGCTAACATCCCGTAAGGCTTTGACACCAAAAATGGCGGCAGCTTCTTCACACTGACGGCGGCGGGTATTGTATTCGCTGTCGACCAAACCCCGTTTTACATTGGAGTTGATAATCATCACAGCCATATCTGTGGGCACTGAAACTGCTGTGCTGTCGAGGCTGCGACAATCAATCAATAAGGCATGAGCGGCTTTGCCCTGCGCAGAAATCAGCTGATCCATAATGCCGCAGTTGCAGCCAACAAAGTGGTTCTCTGCATGCTGACCATTGAGCGCATTGTCACGGCTGGAGAGTTCAACGCCCGCCAAAGTGCTGTAGGTCAGGCCCAAAGCGACTTCTAAGGACGCTGAAGAGCTTAAACCTACACCTTGTGGCACATTGCCGCTGATGGCTAAGTCACAACCGACCAGGTTAAAACCTTTTTGCATCAGGCTGTTGGCCACACCACGGACATAGTTGGCCCATTGGTACTCAGGGTGTTTAGCCAGCGGAAAGATCAATTCAAACTCATCGACTTGCTGCTGATAATCCAGCGCCAGCACACGAACTTTGTTGTCATTACGAGGTGTAGCTACAACCACAGTGTCGTAGTTAATAGCGCATGGTAAGACAAAACCATCGTTGTAGTCTGTATGTTCGCCAATCAGATTGACACGGCCCGGTGCTCTGAAGGCAAATTCACCCTGCTGCTGATAATGTTCGGCAAATGCCTGCTGTACTCGCTCTAATAATTGCATCTGTATTAAACCTTGCTCTGCTGTTTGTAATGCACAGGGCTTTGCTCTTTTAAGCGCTCAGCAGCCTGTTCAGGAGTCATATCACGTTGGGTTTCGGCCAGCATTTCGTAGCCGACCATAAACTTTTTAATGGTGGCAGAACGCAATAACGGCGGGTAAAAATGGCCATGCAGCTGCCAGTGTTCGATGCTTTCTGACGTCTCAGCGCCAGCATCATTCTGATAAGGCGCACTATGCCAGCCCATCGAATAAGGGAAAGAACACTGGAACAAGTTATCGTAGCGAATAGTGATTTGCTGCAGAATGTCCGCCAGCGCCGCCTGCTGCTCTGCACTTAATTCTTCCATCCGGCGCACATGAGCTTTTGGCAATACCAGAGTTTCAAAAGGCCAGCTGGCCCAGAATGGCACTACGACCAGCCAATGCTCGTTTTCCACTACAGTACGTTCGCCACTTTGTTGTTCCAAAGCGGCATAATTTAATAACAGGTTTTTGCCATGCTTGGCTAAATACTCACGCTGCGCCTGATCGGCTTTGGCTGGTAAGGTAGGCACAGTGCTGTTGGCCCAAATCTGTCCATGAGGATGCGGATTAGAGCAGCCGTTAATAGCGCCTTTGTTTTCAAATACCTGCACCCAGTTGTAAGTTTTGGACAAGTCTTTGTACTGACGGATCCATTCTTCCACTATGTTCTGAATATCAGTAACACTCAGTTCTGGCATCGTCAGGCTGTGATCCGGTGAATAACAAATCACTCTGCTGGTACCACGCTCTGCTTTTAAAACAAATAAATCATCGTCTGAGCGCTGATAAAAAGGTGTATCTGCGGTTAAAGCTGCAAAGTCATTGGTAAAAACATAAGGCTTTTTATAGTCAGGATTGATGTCACCGGAAATACGGCTGTTGGTTGGACATAAAAAGCAGCTATGGTCATACGACGGATTCTGCTCGGTAGCTGCAGTTTCAATCTGACCTTGCCATGGTCTTTTCGCTCTGTGTGGCGATACCAGCACCCAATCCCCGGTCAAAGGGTTGTATCTGCGGTGCGGATGATCTTTTGCATTAAATTCAGACATTTATAACTCCAACCTTTCACTTAATTCCTACGTTTTACATACCCTAAGTAATTGCCGTTGCAGCGAGGCGACAAGTGTTCAAGACCCCAGGAGCATAGTTACCTATGTGACTGGGGCTTGAACACGCAGTCAACAAAGCTGCAGCGTCAAGAACGACGGGTATAACCATTGGGGTTTAATTTCTGCCAATTCCAGCTATCAGCTACCATCTGATCCAAACCCCGCTCTGCTTTCCAGCCGAGTTTTTCCGCCGCTAAAGAAGGGTCACCGTAATAACAGGCGATATCACCGGGACGACGTGGCGCCACCTGATAGGCGATCAGCTGGCCTGAAATACGACGGTAAGCATCGACCATTTCCAGCACAGAAACGCCCTGGCCAGTGCCTAAGTTAAACACATGAAAACCAGCATTCTGATGCAGAGTTTCTAAAGCTTTGACATGGCCTGAGGCTAAATCACAGACATGGATATAATCCCGCACGCCCGTGCCGTCCGGCGTGTCGTAATCATCACCAAACACAGATAAATGCGGTCTGCGGCCTATAGCCACCTGATTAATAAAAGGCATCAGGTTATTTGGAATACCGTTGGGGTCCTCACCAATCAAGCCTGACTCATGTGCACCTACAGGGTTAAAGTAACGCAGCACTATGGCGCTGAAATCATTTTGCGCCACAACCAGATCAGACATGATCTGCTCCACCATCAGCTTAGAACGGCCATAAGGACTTTCAGGGTGGACGGCAAAATCTTCCCGTATCGGTGAAGATACTGGCTCGCCGTAGACTGTGGCAGAGGAGCTAAATACCAGGGTTTTGACCTGGTGCTGCAACATCACCTGCATCAGTAAGCCTGAAGCGCTGACATTGTTTTCATAATAAAATAGCGGTTTAGCCACAGATTCACCAACAGCTTTAGAACCGGCAAAGTGAATAACTGCATCTACGTTTTCAGCGGCAAAAATAGCAGAAAGCGCTTTTTCATCACGGATATCGGCCTGATAAAAAGTGATACTCCGGCCTGTCAGTTGCTCAACGCGCTTTAACGCTTCGCTACTACTATTGCTCAGGTTGTCGACCACCACGACCTGATGGCCAGAATTGAGTAACTCCAGACAAGTATGAGAGCCTATATACCCAGCGCCACCCGTGACTAAAATACGCATACTGTTATTCCTTTGTTATAGAGATAGCTTCGCTTTGGATAGCCAGAACTTTTGAACTGGCTTCAAGCTTAGCCTGGCTAAATTCAGCACCTAGTTTCACTAACACAGCGGCTTTGCCTTGTTCAGTAAAAGCAGGTTCAGGGTTGATCACTTCAATATCACCACTGGCTTTAAATTCAATAATTTGGTTATTTAAAGGTACCAACTGGCCGTTTTTATCCAACACTTGTGCATACACAAAGACTAAATCACCAGCCACTGGCGCCACACCACTGGTATCGACGGTCAGCTTTAAGCTCTCAGCAGCTTCAGGGGTCGTCACCTGATGAGTCGCCACTTCTTTGCCGGCAATATAAGCTTTGGCCACTAGCTGCCCAGCCTTGAACTCTTTTACATCAAACTCAAAAGGCGGATGTGGCAAATGGGTCGAAAATTTATCTGTCGATGGCTTATTACGGCTAACCAGCACGCCATTTAAAAACAGCTCAACCTCTTCAGCATTACTGAAAACGCGCACTTGTGCACTGGAACCTTGTTGCCACTCACTGGCGATAAAGACCATAGGACCAGACTGATATTTGTCTGACTGCTCAGAAGCGTCGCGCTGGCTTTGGTAAAAGTAGTAGCTGTATTTAGGTAAACGGTAAATGCTCATAAGACCGGAGGCTTCCAGATCATTGGCATAACCCCTGTTGTAATCGAACATTACCCAGTAGCCATCGGCATAAGCAGGTGTCGTCAGGTTGTCATTATGAGCTTCTTGCAGATTGCGGGCTTGCTGCAATAAACGCGCTTCGCCATGGCTTAATAATTGACGACTGGTGCGGGCTTCTTCTTTCAAATCGCCCCAGCTGTCCTGATTAAAACCGGCATTTTGCGCATAATATTCCCAGTCGCCATACTCAGACACATTGTAAGGCACTGTGGGTGTCTCATAATGCATCTGACGGTGCTGACGCGCTTGCAGGTACATATCGTAGCCATGCTGCCAGCCGGCAGAATAAGCACCAGGAAACTCTTGTTTGACTGTGTTGTGTAAGGTTGCAACAAATTCATCCGGCATAGCAGATTCATTCAGTGAACATTCCCAGGCCAAGACGCTGGCGTGGTTACGATCACGGCGGATTAAATCACGGCAACTCTGTATCGTCTGAGCACGGAAAGCTTCGGTTGGCTGATAATACTGCCAGCCTAAAATCGCATTCATCAGCACTAAACCCAGTTCATCTGCTGCTTGCATAAAAGCTTTGGAATGTGGGTAATGCGATAAACGTACATAATCAAAACCAGCAGATTTAATTTTCACCGCGTCGCGGTAGTCGGCCTGAGGCGAAGTGGCATACCCCACATGAGGGTATTCCTGATGGCGGTTTACGCCGCGTAAAAAAGTAAGCTCGCCGTTAATCAGCAGTTGGTGTTTGTCGTTAAAAGCAAAACTGCGAATTCCAATCTGTTGCTGCTGACGTTCAATCACGTCGCCATTTTGTTTCAGTACTGTGTTCAGGCTGTATAAAAACGGACTAGCCGGGCTCCACAGGCTCGGATTTTTCACCATCAGCTGTTGCTGCTGATCCACCTTAGCCCCGGCCGCCAGTTGAATGGGGCCTGAGCTGACTTCTGTCACTAACTGCTCACCGGCAAACAACTGCTGCACTAATTCCAGTTCTGCACTGGCAGTAGATTTATTCACTAACTGAGTTTTTACCGCAACCAAAGATTCAGCTTTATCCACTTTTGGATAAGTGACAAAAATACCTCCACCCGCCACTTCATTGGCCAGCATTTCATCTGTGATATGCACAGGGTTTTTAATCAGTAAACGCACGTCACGGTATAAACCGCCATAAGTATTAAAATCCAGTTGAGCCAAAGGTTTAGGCCCTGTCACTTCATTGTCTCTGTTATCCAGTTTGACGGTCAGTTGATAAGTCTGACCTGCAGCGACATAAGGCGTTAAATCAAAAGTAAAAGGTAAGTAGCCGCCCAGATGCTCGCCTATCAGTTTATCGCCTAACCAAACGTGTGCATGATTCATCGCCGCTTCAAAACGGATCAATAGCTGCTTACCTTGCCACTCTGGCGCTATGGTCAGAGACTTTTGGTACCAGGCAAACCCCTGCCATTGGTTGTTCACCAGCAAAGGCTCAATCTGTGGCGTATGAGGTAAATTGACCTGCTGCCAATCTTCTGGTTTTGCCGTTAAATCAGCAGACTGACTTTTATAAAACTGCCAGTCCGCATTTAAATTCTGCTCTGTGGCTACTGCAACTTTCGCTGACTGTCCGTCTGTCGGCGATTGTGAGACTGGGCTGCATGCATACTGCAGCAGCAAGGCCAACACAGCCAAAGATTGTATGAAGTACTTCAACACTGGAGAATTCCTTTTAATACGCCTGCTTTACTGCACAGGACTTAGCAAAAATTAGTTTCAATCGAAGGCCTGACCACCAGCTCGTGAATATGAGCTTTGGCTGAGCTTGCCAGCATCAGCAAAATGGCGTCAGACACATCTTCAGCAGACAAATAATCAGGTCTGCTGGCAACACGAAATTCGGTATCTACCCCACCCGGATACACAGACAGCACCTTCACACCAGTGCCGTTTAGCTCTTTACGCAGCACTTTGCTGTAACTATCAAGAGCAGCTTTGCTGGCGCTGTAAGCGGAAATACCGGGGTTAGAAAATAAACACACTGTGGATAGCACATTCAGCACTATGCCTTTTCCTTGCTGCTGCATCCCCGGCACCAACTGCTGGATAAAATGCAGCGGCGCATAAAAGTTCAGCTGCATCATCTGCTCAAGAGCGGACCAGTCCGGTTCTATTGCAGTACTTCGACTACTATTAGCACCGGCGCAATTGATCAGCACATCGACCTGACCAAACTGCTGTGTGGCCTGTTGGCAAAACTGTTGGATAGCGGCTGGTTCTGTCACCGAAAAACACTGGCTGAACACTGGCGAATCTTTTGGCAGCAAAGCGAGGGTCTGAGCTAACTTGATAGGATCACGCCCACATAAACTTAAGCTGTGGCCTTGCGCCGCTAAAGCCACAGCTAAAGCACGGCCTATGCCCGATGAGGCACCAGTCAGCAGAATATGAGAGGGAGATAAGGACATCAGTCTGGCTTCCGTGAAAATGATTTTCTTCAGAAAACCCGGCCCTAAGGCCGGGTTTTATCTGCTGAATAACAAGCAACTTACATGGAGTAAGAGAAACCTAACAGGAAACGACGGCCCCATTCCTGATAACTGGCCGGACGGCTTGGATCGTTATCAAAATAGGTGACAGCTTCTTCATTCGTCAGGTTTTGTGCCTGCAACATCACCTTAAAGGCTTCTGTCACTTCGTATGACAAGCTGGCATCTACAGTACGTTCTGCCTTAGCTCTGGTGATTTCCGTTGGCGTCCAGCTACCAACACGGGTGTTGGCACTACGGTAGTTGTACGAGACCTTGGCATCAAAACCTGCTTTGTAATACCACAAGGTCAGGTTACCGACATGGCGGGATAAGCCACCTAAAGGCAATGGATTATCTTCCGGCACAAATTCGGTGACATTACTGTCGGTCAGTGAGTAGTTGGCGTAGAAACCTAAACCATCAAATGGTGCAGGTAACATAGTCAGAGCCTGCTGATACATCAGCTCCAAGCCTTTGATTTGACCACCGTCACCGTTAATAGGACCGGTAAAGTCATAGGCAACACCGTCTACAATCATTACATCGGTCGAACTACCAACATGAGTTTTTAAGTCTTTAAAGAAGGTAGACACTGTCATTGCCTGGTCGCTGGACCAGTAATACTCATAGCCTAAGTCAATTTGATCCGCGACAAATGGATCCAGGGTTGGATTGCCACCTGAACCGGTTTTAACCGGGCTTTGTGAGTCCAGTTGGAAGCCTGTACGCATCTCGACCAAAGGCGGACGTGACAGCGCACGCGACATTCCAAAACGCACCTGAGCTTCTTCACTGACAGAGAAAACCATATTCAGGGCAGGTAAAATTTCGTCGTAGTCGTGATCAACAGAAATAGACGAATAAGTACCGTCTTTAAACTGATAACCTGAGGACGTTGAATCTGTTCTGACATAACGCACACCAAAGTTACCTGTGTAGGGTAAGTCACCTAATTCACCTGCCATCTTCAGCATAAAATAAGCTGCAGTGTTGGTTTCACCTACATACCAGCTATTGACTCTGTCCTGATCCGTTTTGGCATGCTGGCTACGATCATCTATGCCACCAAAGGCCTGAGTCATAGTCGAATTCCAGTCTTTAAAGCCATACAGATTTGGCGAGACAAAATCGCCACCCAGCTGATAGCTGTAACCGTAATCAGTCAGGCCAGTATTGACAGGAGCCTGCCACCAGCTTTGCACATCATTATCTTTATCGCGGTCGCTGTAACGGCCACCTATCACCAGTGTTTCGAACACACCCCATTCGATGTTACGTTCAAAATCTGCTCTGACACTGACCATTTCGTCGGTTAAATCGCGATCTGTATCAACATTCATCCCTGTGATGCTGTAGTAATCAGGGTTACCAATGTCTTCATTGGTTTGAATAGCTAAACGACCACCAGCATTGCTCCAGCTGATATCCAGCGGAGTTGGGCCATTATAGGCCGAAGTAATATTGACCCAACGCGACTCGATACCCGCTTCTGAATAGCCGACATCATAAGTTGAAGTCCAGACATCACCGGTTACAGTGGTTTTTAAACCCGTACTTAACAGGTGGTTTTCCTGAAACCAGGTGGCGTTATTGGCTGAATGCGCGCCCCATAAAATACCGCCACCAGTCAGTTGTTGTGAGCCATCAGGACGGGTCACAATAGTAGGAGTCGTGGCTGAATTGTTGTAACCCCAGTTATTGCTGTCTTGCCAGTTGCCCCAGCCATCAAACCAGAACTGATCTTCACGCTCTTCAATATCAAATTTGGAATAAAACAGATCGTATTTTAGGTTCACTGTCTCTGCAGGTTCCCACTCGAGGATCATCAGACTACCAACGCGCTCGGTGTTGCCTACTTTAGTACCGGCTTTACCGCCCCATGGCGCAGCTTCTTTAATACCGTCGCCGTTTACATCACCTTGATCGGCTTCAACTTTATTGTAAGAGTACGAGGCGGTTTCACGTTGTACTGAGGGTTGATCCTGATAAGTTATACCAAAAACCACACCAAAATTATCAGCCCATTGATCAACATAAGAGAAACTGGCTTTTTCACCTGAACTGTCCGCACCAGGTAAATCATCTCCCATTTGGTAATCCATCAGATGACCACTGATATTGATCATGCGTTTATCTTTTGCCAAAGGACTGACAAAATTCATATTGACCAGACCGGCGATCCCACCCTCGAGGTTATTCGCCATCGGGCTTTTATATACTTCCACTGAGTTAATCAGTTCGGCAGGGAATTGCTCGTAACGTACGTCACGGCTAGGCTCAGCACTGACAATTTCACGGCCATTCATGGTGGCAGCGTTTAAACGTGCACCTAAACCACGGATAGAAATACTACTGGCATTACCACGGTCACGCTCTGCCGCTACACCAGGCAAACGGCCCAGAGAGTCAGCGATAGTCACGTCAGGTAACTGACCTAAATCATCGGTAGAGATAATTTCTACCGTTGATTCTGAAAACTTTTTCTGCATTAACGACTTGCTCAGCGTGGCACCAAAACCTTTAACTTCTATGGTTTCAATTTGCTGCTGTGCTTTTTCAGCGTTTTGTTGAGTGCTATTTTCTTCGCTTTGCGCTTGTGCATGCTGCATAGCAAAAATTTGCGTCATAGCTAAAGCTACAACGGTCAATTTGAATTTGCCTGTCATTTCCTACCCCTGTCGGTATCAATTGTTATTTTTGTATGCGCTGGGCTGATTTTTTGTACGGGATCAGCAGTGCACAGCGTCTTTATAACACTCAAGGTAAACGTTTACCAAAACTTTTTCTAAAGCAATAGAATAAAAATAATTAAACCGTTGAATTTAATATAAATATAATCAGGTAATCGATTTCTCTCTCTAGCGCAACCTGACTCCCTAAACAGAGCACAACGACTGGCTTAAATTCATCACTGTTGTTTCAGATCAAGAGGCAACCTCATCCAAAGCTTTAGCATGTCGGCTTAATTTTCAGACACAGGAACTGTTCTTGCCATGAATCCGCCGTCGAGCATCAGCTTACCCTCTTTGTCTTCTGGCCAGACTGTGGCGCACGTGCTGCAAAAAAACCTGATCTGCTGCGAACCACAGACTTCAGTGCAACAGGCGGCAAGCTTGATGCGACAGCACAATATCAGTTGTATTTTGGTGAAAAAAAATGAATTCATTCTGGGGATCTGGACCGAGTCAGACTGTAAAAAACTGGATCTTTCTGCTCCCTCAGTATTACATCAGCCGGTGTCACAGGTGATGAGCTGTCCCGTACTTTCGGTACCGGATCGCTGCAGTATCAGTGAAGCTGCCGCTTTAATGAAACAAAAAAATATCAGACGCTTACTGGTCACAGACACAATGCATCAGGCTATTGGCATAGTCACACAAACCGATCTGATCCATCAGCAACCGCTGGAGCATTATTTAATGCTGCGTGATATCAGCTCTATTCTGGTGGAGTTGCCGTTATTACTGCAGTCAGAGCTGACTGTGGCACAAGCCGCCATTTTGATGCAGCAAACTCAGCGAGACGCAGCCATAGTCCGGTTTGAACACTCTGGCGCTGATGCGGAATATGGCATAGTGACAGAACGTGATCTGGTGCATTTTGTCGCCACAGAGCGCACCCTTTGTACTTTAGCTGAAGTAGCAACCCGGCCCTTACTGACACTGCCATTGCGCAGTAGTTTGTTACAAGCGGTACGGCTGCTGCGCGAACAAGGGTTTCGCCATTTAGGTGTGACTGATAGCTATGGTCAACCTGTAGGTTTGTTATCCCACAACCATATACTGCTGAATATGGAACATTTGTATATCAGTGAGTTAAAGGCTGCGTTGCAGGCCAGAGACAAGGCGTTACGTAGCTCTGAAAGTAGCCTGCGTTTAGCTTACAAAGTGATAGAAGCCTCCCATGATGCGGTGATGATCACCGATGCCAAAGGGATCATCCAGTCAGTCAATCCCAGCTTTTGTAAACTCACTGGCTACAGCGCTGACGAAGCTTTAGGTCAAACCCCCAGCCTGTTGAGTTCAGGCCAACACGATCAACTCTTTTACCAGCAGATGTGGCAAGGACTGCAGCAGCAGGGCTATTGGCAAGGCGAAATTTGGAATAAACGTAAAAATGGTGAAATCTACCCCGAGTGGCTGTCTATCAGCGCGGTGCGTAATGATCAAGGTGCAATTAATCAGTACGCCGCCATTTTCTCCGACATCACAGAGCGTAAAAAACGCGAGCAGAAAATCCACGAACTGGCCTATTTTGACGAACTAACCGGCCTTGCCAACCGACGTTTATTTCAGGACCGACTGGAGCAGGCGCTGGCGAACGCCAAACGTCACCATCACCAATTAGCAGTGCTGTTTCTCGACTTAGACTTATTTAAGCGGATCAACGATACCCTGGGTCATCAGGCGGGCGATGAGGCACTGCGCCAGGTGGCAAAACGATTGCAAAAAGCCAGCAGAGCAGGCGAATCTGTTGCACGCCTCGGCGGCGATGAGTTTACTATGCTGGTGCCTGAATGTGAGGCTAAAGAGGAAATCGTGAAACTGGCACAGCGCATAGTGGCGCAGTTTGAACTGCCTTTTCAAATCCAGCAGAACGAACTGGCATTAACTACTAGTGTTGGTATCAGTATTTATCCGCAGCATGGCCATACCGCCAGCGAACTGCTGAAGTGTGCTGACGCTGCGATGTATCAGGCAAAAGAGTCGGGGCGTAACAATTACAGCATTTATAACTCCAGCCTTGGACAGCGCCATGATCAGGCCTTGCAACTGGAGCAAGCGCTGCGTAAAGCGTTATCGCAACAGCAGTTGCAAGTGCATTACCAACCCAAAGTTGAGCTGAAAACCGGACAATTACATAGTCTGGAGGCTCTGGTGCGCTGGAAAGATCAGGAATTAGGCCAGGTCGCTCCCGCAGATTTTATTCCGATCGCTGAAACCTTAGGCCTGATCCATCAGTTAGGACAGCAGGTGCTAAGGCAGGTCTGCCATCAGTTACAACAGTGGGGAGCGCTTGCAGTGCCTGTGGCGGTAAATATCTCAGCTAAAGAACTGGCGGACCCGCAGTTTCTGCCGCAACTTAAACAAATCCTCGCTGAGTCTGAAGTGGATCCTCAACTGCTGGAGCTGGAAATTACGGAAAGTTGCCTGCTGCCTGAGCGGGCAGCTGAAACTCAGCGTGTGCTGCAAAAACTACGTCAACTTGGTATTCGTCTGGCGATTGACGATTTCGGCACAGGTTACTCTTCCTTGTCTTATTTACGGCATTTGCCCATCAACTGCCTGAAAATAGATCGTAGTTTTATCAAAACCTTACCTGACAACACCAATGATCGTCAGATCACCAGCGCCATTATCGCTATGGCCAATGCCATGGGTCTGGACGTGATTGCCGAAGGTGTGGAAAGTCAGGCCCAGCAGGAGTTTTTACTCTCTGCCGGCTGCCAGTTTGGCCAGGGGTATTGGTTCGGTAAAGCCGTGGATCAGAGCAGCATCCTGCACTTGCTGCGCCAAGCCAAACAATATCCTATCAGGCAAGGTAAGGTTCTAATAACTGCCTGACATTCACTCTGGCATTCAGCCGGGCAGCCAATAAATAGAAACCCGCCATCTTCCGATGTAAAAATATGGCAGCTACCGGTGGTGTATGCCAGTAATTCTGCTGCATACTCAAAGCGGTACCTGCCTTACGCACACGCTGTGCCAGATCCGTCTGACCAAAGGCATAAGCCCTGTTCTGCTGCACAGGCTCGGAAATCAGCTGCACCAAGGCCAAAATGGCTTGTTTTTGTCCGGGCAATATATCCTGACTAAAAAAACCAATCTGCCGCATCGCCAGTTCCATCCCTACCCGATCATTCTGCACTGCAGCACTAAGTAACAAACGATAGCCCTGGCTGATCTGCTCCGGATAATCACGGCAAGCACCAAAATCCAGCAGCACCAGTTTGGCAGATTCGGGCTGATACAGGTAGTTGGCAAAGTTAGGATCAGTTTGTACCAGCTTAAATTCAAAAATCTCTCTGAATAACAAAGCAAAAAGCTGTGTCATCGCCTGATCACGCACTGCTTGTGGATACTTCTCCAGTGATTCTATAGGTACAGCATCAACAAAACTCATGGTCATCAATTGTGAGGTACAAAGTTCAGGGTAAAGCACAGGCAAAACGAATTGGTCATCACCGGCAAGCAGAGCACGGTAACGCTGCAAATAGGCGGCCTCTTGCACATAATCAGCTTCCTGATGTAACTGCTGCTTGGCTTCCTCAAGCAAAGAGCGATAATCAACACCATCAGGCACCAGACCACTGATTTTCAGTAGCAGAGCTACATTGTCCACATCGCTATCGATACTCTGTCGAACGCCGGGATACTGCACTTTGACTGCCAGCTTCTGACCGTTGTCGTGGTGTGCCAGATGTACCTGGCCAATAGAAGCCGCCGCCATAGGAGAAAAAGTAAATTGCGAAAAATGTTGTTGCCACTGCTCACCCAGTTCGGTACGCAGCACCAGCGCGAGTTCTTTCGGTAACATAGGATTGGCGTTCGAGCGCAGCCTTGCCAGTATCTCAGCCAGTTCTGCAGGGAGCAGATCTCCGGCATCCATCGACAATAACTGCCCCACTTTCATCGCAGCTCCACGCAGCTGTGCCAGCTTGTCACTCACCCGCAGCAAATTAGCTGGTGTTAATAGCAAGTCTTTGGCTTTTGGACTTTGCCCCTGCGCTAGCTGTTTCGCACCATTGACCAGCACAGAACCGGCGATACGACCAGCCAAAGAGGCCAATCCGCTTAAACGAGCCAAAGGCTGGCGGGGTAATTTAGTAGATTTGTTGTTCATAAAAATCCGGCAGAACAGGCAAGGTAGTTGCTATACGTAGTCAGACTGGAATTGGCCCAGCTGTGCTGAGCGCCCCGAACTCTTTATCGCCCTGCCGCCGAATCACGGCCATAAAAAAAGGCAGCTGCGATGCAGTTGCCTTTTTTCTGTTGTGACCCGTGAAATCAGATTAAATCTGTTAACCCAGGTGACTGTAATTAAAAATTACAGAACAACGATTTTCTCAGCCTGTGGGCCTTTTTGACCTTGTGTTACAGTGAACTGTACACGTTGGCCTTCTTGCAGAGTTTTGAAACCCGTGCTTGAAATTTCGCTGAAGTGAGCGAAAACGTCTGGACCTGAAGCCTGTTCGATGAAACCGAAACCTTTAGTCTCGTTGAACCATTTTACTGTGCCGGTAGTTGTATTAGACATGGTATGTACCTGTATTTAATAAATTTTAATTTGCCTGGTATCAGGCGGTGGTGCTGAAAGAGAGTTTTAACTTATGAATACAGGACGTACTAAAACAACAGTAACAATCATTGTGGTGCATAAATAATGAACAGACTAACAAAGCAAAGCCAGTGTATAGGTTTTCAGAGCAGTGTCAAAGCTTATTTCACTAAGTTATTAAAATAAGCTCTTTTATATATCCAAGTAATTGGAATTACAACAGGACGACAAGCGAGTAAAACCCCTGCGGCATAGTCACCCCATGTGACGGAGAGAGCAGCGCTGTCAACAAAGCAGAGCTTCAAGTACAGAGGGGCGAACCTTCAATATCGCTGACAAATTGTTGTATCACATCTGGTTTTGCAGGTTTTCGGTAATAATGAATATTGTCACTAATCGCCTGGTCTTCGACATAATTCATAATGTTAGAGGTTAACAAGCCTATAAAACATTGCTGATCCCGCTCTCGGATCCAACGAGCCAGCTCCAGACCATTGCGGCCAGGCAAATTATAATCCAGCGCATAAGCATCAAAAGCTTGCTTTTCAATCAACGCCATGGCCTGTTCTGCACTTTCTGCAAGGGTACACACCCAATCAGCTCTGAACGTCTGAACATAACCTCTGGTTAATACCAAACACACCTGACTGTCGTCTACTATCAATAACTTCAAAGACATAAGCCTGTCTCAACCTCTTCCTTGTGACGAAAACAGAAAAAACCTACTGTCCTTTACTGTAGTAATAACTGCTCTAAAACTCCAGCGCTGCGGCTATAAGATTTATCTTGCCAGTATCCTATACGTCTCAATCCTTCCTATCAGATCAGAGGTTCAGCAAGGATTGTAACTCGTCAAAATCCGGTCTGTTACCTGGCTCTGACTGCATACAACACTGCAGTATGGCTGCATAGTGTTTTTCAAAGACTGCAGCTTCATGGGCCGATAACAAACTCTGCATGTCCAGCAGCCAATAAGCAAAAGCTCTGACTTCAAGCTTGCAAAACAACTGCTGTTGTTGCTGTGGTAAATCGTTTAACGCTGTTGCTGCTCCAAAGTCGCCCAGATACAGTTGCTGCTCGGCATTGACCAGCATATTGTGGGCATACAAGTCGCCATGACAGATCCGCTTTTGATGCAAATGGGCCATGACCCGGACAACCTGTTCCGCCAGCTGTTTGAGCTGCACCAAAGTTAAGCTCTGGCCTTGCATAAAGGTATCGCGGGTACAAGTATCAAACGAAGGAGGTTGTCCAAGTACGGAAAAAGACGCTGGTACCAACTCCATCACTAAACCGGGCAAATCGCAGTCTTTTAACCTGGCTTTGACGGCGATCAGATTTGGATGTTCACCCGCATTAAGGTAGTTATTCATCTCATCTTGTGGGCAACCATCACTGGTGACCCAGCCTTTAAATTGTTTTAACGCCACCGGTTCTGCATCCTGCTCAAAACGCGCCTGATAAATCACACCGGATGCGCCTTCGCCCAGTTTTTGCAACAACTGATAATCCGACAAGCGATGAGCGGTAATAGCTTGAGCTTCTGGCACAGGACAAGCGGGATTAGCCCCCAACGCCAGCCAGGCTAATTTGGGCAATGCAAATAACCAATCCGGGAAAGATTCAAAGCTATTCAACGATAAGCGCAATAAGCCCAAATCACGGCATTGCTGCATCGAATCAGGTAACGCTGACAACCGATTACCCGCCAGCGCCACTTTACGCAGTTTGGTGTAACGGCCAAAATCTTTTGGTAATTCAGTCAGCTGATTGTCGGTTAATATCAGCCACTCCAGCTGCTGCGGCAAAGAAGCTTCAGCAAACTGACTGAGCTGATTGCCTTTAAAACTTACCATAACCAAAGCCGGGCAATGGCTTAATACCGCGGGGATATGGCGGAAGTTATTTGAGGTTAAAAAAAGCCGTTTTAGTTTTTTAAAGCGGTGTAAATCTGCGGGTAAATCCGACAACTGATTGCCGGACAGGTCCAGAATTTCCAGACTATCGGTAAACCTATATAGCTCAGCAGGGAATTCAGTCAGGCCATCAGAGAGATGAATACGACTCAGTGGTGCGGTGTGTTGCGCTAAAGTTGCGAGGCTGAACATAAGATCCCTGTCTGCTGAAAAAGCCGGATTGTACAGTGCTGAATGCAATTCGGCAAAAGGCTCTGGCTACACCTTGAGATCTGCCCATACAAAACCAATATCAATCAAAGCCTTTATGCATCCAACACAACCGGAGAAGCTATGAGCAATACCTATACCCCGCCTAAAGTCTGGAGCTGGGACAGCCAAAACGGCGGCGCATTTGCCAGTATCAACAGACCCATCTCAGGCGCCACCCAGGATAAAGATTTGCCGGTAGGCCAACATGATTTGCAGCTGTATTCGATGGCGACACCAAATGGAGTCAAAGTCACGTTAATGCTGGAAGAGCTACTGCAGGCCGGACATAAAAAGGCGGATTACGATGCCTGGTTAATCAGCATTCGTGATGGCGATCAGTTTGGCAGTGGTTTTGTCGGAGTCAACCCGAACAGTAAAATTCCGGCTTTGTTTGATCGCAGCACAGGCATCCGGCTATTTGAGTCAGGTTCTATTTTGTTGTATCTGGCTGAAAAGTTTGGTGACTTCCTGCCAAAAGACCTGGCGAAACGCACCGAAGTGCTGAACTGGTTATTCTGGCAAATGGGCAGCGCACCTTTTGTCGGTGGCGGTTTTGGTCACTTTTATGCCTATGCACCGGAAAAGTACGAATACCCTATTAACCGTTATGCAATGGAGACCAAACGTCAGTTAGACGTGCTGGACAAGCAACTGGCTCAGCATAGCTTTGTTGCTGGCGATGACTACAGTATTGCCGATATGGCGATTTGGCCCTGGTATGGCGCTTTAGTTTTAGGCCGTTTATACAATGCCGCTGAGTTTCTGGATGTGCAAAGTTATACACACCTGCAGCGCTGGGCGAAACAAATTGATGCCCGCCCGGCGGCACAACGCGCAGTGAAGGTGAACCGCAACTGGGGTGAAGCGCATGAGCAGTTACCGGAGCGTCATAGCGCTGCAGATTTTGACAAAATCCCTAAGGCTTAGCAGCCTCAGCGTTCATCAACCCGGTTGGCAAAAGGCAGGCTGAGTTCTGCCTCTTGCCGATACTGCTCCAGCGCCTTTTGCTCTTGCAGGCAATAACGGGCTATCGCTTCATTCAAGGCTTTATGCTGTGCTTTTTCAGTAAACTGATAAAAACCGTGCCTTAGCACAGGTGCAAAACCGCGTTGTAACTTATGCTCGCCCTGAGCACCAGCATCAAAAAACTGCAGTCCCTGTTTGATGCAATACTCGATACCGCTGTAATAACAACATTCAAAATGTAGAAAGTTAAAGTCTTCAGCACAACCCCAATAACGGCCATACAAGGTAGTTTCTGACTGGAAACACAAAGAAGCCGCCAGCATTTTTTCATCGGCAAAAGCGGCAAAAACGACTATTCGCTTTGCCATAGTCTGGCCCCACAGCCTGAAAGTTTCAGCTGTTAAGTAACCATTATGGCGGGAACGTTTTTGATAGGTATCACAATAAAATCCGTAAAACTGCTGCCAGAAGGCGAAATCCAAATCAGCACCACTTAAAGTTTTAAGCACAACGCCCTGCTCTGCAACCGTCGCCCTTTCCTTGCGGATTTGTTTACGTTTACGTGCAGTCAGTACCGCAAGAAAGTCATTAAAACTCTGGAAGCCCTGATTGGACCATAAAAACTGCACATCAAAACGTTCAACAAAACCAGCGTCACGAAACGCCTGCTGATCATCAGGTTCAGCATAGAGGCACTGCAGATGGCTCAAAGGCAACAGCTGATTGAGCTGGCCGACACCTTGCTGTAGCCACTGCAGCAATTGCGCTTTATCCATACCTGCGGCCAACCCCAGACGTGGTCCTTCAGCGGGCGTAAAAGGGATGGCCAGCAATAACTTGGGGTAATAGTCCAAACCATAGTTTGATAAGCTTCGGCAAAAGACCAGTCAAACAGGTATTCGCCATAAGAATGCAATTTGAGATAAGCAGGTACAGCAGCAATCAGTTGATCCTCTTGCCAGAGGACAAAATGCCGCACCAGCCAGCCGGTTTGCCGGCCAGAACTGCTGCCTACACTGCCGCCTGACTCAAGTGCCTGTAAAAACTCATGACGGGTAAAAGGGTAATCAGCAGGGAATAAGGCATTCCAGTCCGCTGCTTTGACTTTACTAATAGAATCAAGCCACTGCAGCTGCATCATCAGGACCTGACCAGCGCAATACGGCCAGTGTTGACTACTTGTTTGTAGATCCGAGGCTGTGGCGACAGCACGTACAAATCACCATTTAAGCCAGTCAGTTGAACAGGCACCTGGCTTTGTCGTGCCACATCGGCGTTAGCCGCTATATGCGCAGCTTCGCCATGCACAGGCACCGCAATCTGAGGTTTGACCCAACTGTACAATAATTCCAGTTCGCCGCGACAGGGATGCCCAGAGACGTGAATGGGTAATTCTGTGTTGTGGCTTTGTAAGGTTTGAATGTCACGTTGCTGAAATTGCTGCACCAGCTTTTCGATAAAAGCTTCATTGCCCGGAATGATAATGGAGCTGAAGATGACTAAATCGCCGCTGTCTAATGACAGCTCACGCTGCATATCAGCGGCTAAGCGGCTCAACGTGGCTTTAGGCTCGCCCTGACTGCCGGTCGCGACCACTAACACTTCAGCTTTGGGTAAATAACCTAAATCATTGGCGTCGATCAGATGAATATCCTCTGGCCAGTGCCCTGTTGCACGCGCAGCGCCGACCATATTTTGTAAAGAGCGGCCAAGCAACGCCATATAACGGCCGGTTTTATTTGCCACCCGGCCAAGTGCAATTAAACGCCCGACGTTGCTACTAAAACCAGTCACCACCACCCTGCCCTGCGCCTCTGCGATCACCTGCAATAAGGCCTGATAACAGTCGTTTTCCGACACAGAAAAGCCTTCACGCAGTGCATTGGTCGAGTCACAGACCATGGCTGTGACATTTTCCAGTGCCAAACGCTGAAACACCCGGGGTTTAAAAGCCTTGCCTGTCATAGGTGTTGCATCTATTTTCCAGTCGGCGGTGTGAAACACCGAACCTGCGTCAGTGCGGATCATCAGGCAATGCGGCTCGGGAATAGAGTGGGTAATAGCGAGAAACTGTACTGCAAAAGGGCCAATATGTTTGGTGTCGCCAGTTTTCACTTCAATGATAGGAACTTTATCTAAAAGTCCGACTTCAGCGAGCTTACGGCGCAGAATTTCAGCCGTAAAAGCAGTGGCATAAACAGGGCATTTAAAACGAGGCCAAAGCGCAGGCAAAGCACCCACATGATCTTCATGGGCATGGGTGATGACAATGCCAGAGAGATTCTCTGGCTGGCGGGCAATAAAAGCCGGATCGGCAGCCACTACATCGGCTTTTTGCAAGCTGTCAGGCTGCAGTGGACTATTAAAAGTCACACCACAATCCACCATTAACCACCGACCTGCATGACCATATAAATTCAGGTTCATGCCAATTTCGCCTGTGCCACCCAAAGGTAAAAACCACAAATCAGCGCGGCCCGGTATTAAATCCACAATCACAACTTCCTGTGCTTTTCAAACCACTGTTCACAATACGGCTAGTGTAAGCCGATTGGCTCAGTCAGCCTAGCAATAAAGCTAGCTTAGAAACTTAATGCACAGGTCCGGCGCTTTGATCAATTTGCTGTTGCAGTGATTTAGCAAAACCCAGCAAAAACAGTACTTCGGCCATCACAAACAAAGGCCCTATCAACAAGCCCACCAGATCGTCAACAAAAGCTGGTTTTTTGCCTTCAAAATAATGCCCGATAAATTGCAGCACCCAACCGAGCACAAAAACTGCGATTGAGGAACCTAACCAGGATGTAGTACTTTCCAACCCCACCAATTGCAGCGCCAGTGCATAACAGCTTGCGCTAAACACCAGCATCACCAGACCCATACTCAAACTTAGACGAAAATAAAATAGCAAAGAGCCAGCCAGCAGCAGATGAGTGGCTGTGATTCCAGCGGTGATTTCAAAGGACAATAAGCTAAATAACGCAATCACAATCAGTGGAATACCGGCAAAGTGGGTGTAAATATTGCGCTGGTCCCTGTGGTAATGGGCGTACTGAATTAAATGTTCTGCTAAGGTTTTCATAGGGTTCTCCTGATTGAAAAAACCACTTTAAAGGAGAACTCTATAGCAGCTCTGTCGGCTAACTGACAATCAGCCCGCTTTAATTTAAAGCTATTTCGGCTGCTTGTTTTAACAAGTTCAAATCCAGCACCTCAATTTGAGCATAACTGGTGCGGATCACCCCGCTTGCGGCCAGTTGCTGCAGTAACTGGTTAATAGTCTGGCGTGATAGTGACAGTAACTGACCCAGCTGTTCCTGCTGCACCGGGATCAGATAACGTTCATCTTGCTGATGCAAACGGCATAACATCAGTAAACGCCGGGCCAAACGCACTGAAGCGGGCAATAAACTCATATCTTCCAGTGCCTGGAATACTAAACGCATTTTTTCTGTCAGTAACTGGCCAAAGCGTTGCCACCACAGCGGGTCTTGTTGTACTAATTGCTGCAAGGCTGAACTATTCAAATGCAGCAACCGACAAGCTACGCTGGCGGTAGCGTCATGAGTGCGGGCTTTGCGGTCAAACAAGGCAATTTCACCTATCCAGTCCCCCGCCTCCACTATAGTCAGCAAAGCCTCGCGGCCTGAACTATGCACACCTGCAATCAGCAAAGCGCCGGATAACAGTACATAGATGCCATCAAACTCATCACCGCGGCTGAATAAACGTTGTCCCGTATCCAGTTGTATTGTTTTAGCCTGAGCTAAAAGTTGCAGCTGCAGAGATTCTGGCAGCGCTGCAAACCAATGACTGTGTTGTCGCAGCTGCAGAGCAAAAGAGTCGGACATAGATAAACCTGAGTCAATCAAACTGTGCACAAGTTAGGAGATCCGGATAAAATCAGCAAGTGCAGCATGCAGGCCTGAACAGGAACACAGATGAACAGAAGACAATTTTTCATAGCAGGTGCAGGTATTACTTTAGCTGCAGCGGCTGGACTGGAGCTTGGTAGCAGAGGTTTTGCAGCCCACTGGGATAGCTTGATAGCGCAACTCAAATCACTGCAGCATCAGGAACTGACCAGCAGTGGCAGCTGGAACCCAAGCCAGATTTTTCAACATTTGACGCAAAGTGTTCAGGGCTCTTTTGTCGGCTATCCTGAACACAAAGCGGCCTGGTTTACCCACAGTGTGGGACCTGTTGCCTTAAAAGCTTTTAAAGCAGCAGGCGCTATGCATCATCCGCTGGATGAAGTCATTCCAGGTATGCCGCAGCTAGATGCAACCCTGCCAGCACAGCAGGCATTGCAGACCTTGTTACAGGCCTTAGAGCAATTTAGCCAGAGCAGCAACCTCAGGCCACATTTTGCCTACGGAGTACTTGATCATCAGGATTATCAGGCCGCTCATGTGATGCATATTCGTCAGCATTTGCAGCAAATTCAATCCGCTTAACGAAAAAAATTCAGAGCTGCGGCGCTTTATCCTGTAGCGCCCTTTTGTGCTGCATGATGCGATACAAATTCTGGTTGATCCAATCCGTCATTGCCTCGACCTGTTTCGCGATTTCGTTGCCCATTGGTGTCAGACTGTATTCCACATGAGGGGGAACCACAGGAAATGATTTTCGGGCTACAAAACCATCTTGCTCAAGAGCTTGCAGCGTCTGCGCCAGCATTTTTTCACTCACGCCTCCTATTTTTCGTCTCAGTTCACTGAATCTGTGCGTCCCGGCCAGCAAAGCAACCAGTACCAGTACAGCCCAACGACTGGTCACTGTTTGCAACACCTGACGGGAAGGACAATCTGGTGAAAACACCATGCCAGGCCGTTCTAATAAAGACGCCAGCCCTGGCGCTGAGAGAGCTTGCTCATTTTCTATTGCGGACATCTGACACTTACCTTTTTGTACGTACTTACTAAAAGAAATTATGGTTGATAGTATGCGCAACGAACTTAACTCACAAGGTAAATATCATGATTGCAATTACAGGTGCGAATGGTCAACTTGGTCGTCTTGTGATTCAGCAACTGCTGAACACAGTGCCCGCCTCTCAAATCATTGCTGCAGTGCGTCACCCAGAAAATGCACAGGATTTAGCTACTTTAGGTGTAAAGCTACGCCAGGCTGACTATGACCAACCCAGTAGTCTGTTGAGTGCTTTTCAGGGCGTTGAGAAAGTGTTGCTGATCTCATCCAGCGAAGTCGGCTGGCGTGTACCTCAACATAAAGCCGTCATAGAAGCAGCCAAACAAGCAGGTGTAAAACTACTGGCATACACCAGCCTGTTGCATGCCGACCGCTCGACTCTGGCTTTGGCTGGTGAACATCTGGCGACTGAACAGTTATTGGCGGATTCCGGCTTGCCTTACACTCTGCTACGTAACGGTTGGTATACCGAAAACTACCTGGCTTCCATTCCGGTTGCGCTAAAATATGGCGCATTAGCAGGTTGCGCGAAAGAAGGTCGCATTGCCTCAGCAAGCAGAGCTGACTATGCAGCTGCAGCTGCCGCAGTGTTAACCAAAGAAGATCAGGCCGGGTTAGTATATGAACTGGCAGGCGACGAAGCTTATAGTCTGACTGAGCTGGCAGCCGAAATTAGTCTGCAATCCGGAACAACAGTGGTCTATCAGGATCTGGCGGAAGCTGATTATTACACCATGCTACAACAAGCTGGTTTGCCTGATGGTTTGGCTCATATTCTTGCCGATTCAGATACAGCGGCGTCAAAAGGCGATTTGTTTGATCAAAGCCGTCAATTAAGCCAACTGACAGGAAAAGCGACCCTTTCGTTAAAAGCAGCAGTAGCACAAGCGCTAAAAAGCTGAGACTACGCCCTCTGAAAAGACAGTCTGTCGCTCAGACTGTCTGCTTTATTTCCGTTACAAAGGACTGACAGTTGGCGCAACAAAAGCCGGAATATGCCAACACTCTGCCGTAACCGGAGCTTTTACAGCCATTTGCTGCTGCACCACCTGATCCACTATGGCTGTTGCCTTCATGGCCATATTCCCGAAACTATCTATGCCCTTATTGGCGAACCCCTTGCGGGTGCGGTGTATATTAAATTTGTCGGAGAAGCCACGACCAAAAGCTTGTTCCACGCCGGTTTTGCCCAAAATAAAACCATAGAGACCACCCCAGGTAGCCGCCGGATTATCTGAATCCCAACCGGCCAATACAGCTATTTTTATCGCCTCCTGCATATCGCCTTCACCATAAAATAAGCTGACCAAACTGGCGGCAAAATTAATACCAGCGGCAAAACAGCCATTGCAATACAACTTTTTGCCGGTGATTTCATAACCGTCTTTCTGCTCTACCTGATAGCGCTGATAGAGCTTATCTCTGGCCTCTTCCCACGAGATACCAGACTGATACAAAGACCAGACATAATCAAACATCTTGGCCGGATATTGATTGGATGGCAGTTCAGCGCGAGCCTGCTTTGCGATGTGCAGCAACTGCGGCTGTATAGCTTTGGTTGGATCCACGCCTGCGGCCAGCGCATGCATCACTACATAAAAATTGGCGATATCGGCTGCTTCGCCATAAGCAGTAGTGCGGATAGGTAAATAGCTAGTTTGGAGGCTATATCAGCCCGGAATGGCGCCAGAATACCAAAGAGCTCAGTGGTGAGCTGGGCATCAATCATATCGTAATGCGGGTTATAAGCTGGCATACCGGTAAAAGGTGGCAGAATATTTTGCTGCATTAAATCAAACGCTTGCTGATTCGATACCCATAAAAAATTTTCCGGTTTGCCTTCGGCTGTTTTAAATGGAGTTTCTGAATCTTTATAAATATGCGCCAGCCAGCCATCGCGGATTTGCTCTGCGCTTAGCAGTGGCTTTTTGCTGTCATGCATCAGCTGCAGATAAATATATTCAATATCGCTGTCATCATCCGAGCCCCAGACTTCATCTTTATCCGCCAGCACCCAATCGATAGTGGCTGATAAATTACTTGGAATACCCTGGCCCCAAATGCTGGGCTGATCTTTTGTTTGCCAGTCTTTACGGGTATAAAACTGCCCTGCAGGCCCATCGCCGCCAATTTTGTCCATCTCAGTCACCAGCCCTGTCCAATTGGCAATGCTGAGCCCCAACCAAAAGCCATGCACCTTGTCGGCATAGAGCTTTTTACTCAGTGTATGGGCGCCTTCTGTAACGCCGGAACATAACGCGGTCTCAACTTGAGGTTCGGCATAAAGCACTGAAGGAGTGGCTAAAAGACCAGGCAAGAGCACAACAGAAACAAAAAAATACCAGACAGATTTCATAGCAAACTCAAAATGAAAGCACTTACATCCGTTCTGTTATGCTGTGTGTTAGTCAGAATGTCAAGCCTCTGCATAGTTGTCAGGCAGAAATGCTGTCTCCCGCATTCAGGCTAATAGCACTGAAATGGCTATCAAAACTTTAACCCTGCAACGCATTCAGGTGAAAATACCAGCTTCAATTCTCTATGCTAGAGTTGAATCAACCTGTTCGTAAATTGTGCCTGTGAGTGCTCAGCCAAATGTCTAAACAAAACAAATGCCAAGTTAGTGACAATCAGCAAACCGCTGCGGCTTTTGAAGCAACACAGCAAACTCAAGTTGGACCTGACCAGCACCTACATCCAAAACATTTGCAAGACCCTAATTTACAAGACCCTAATTTAAAAGACATAGTGCAGCTGGCTCGTTATATCTGCGATGCGCCTATAGCCCTGGTGACCAGAGCTGACGAAAAAGAACTGAGTTTTATCGCCAATATAGGATTTTCAGGTAGCTCAGTTGCTGTCAAAGAGTCATTTTGCGTTCATGCGATGGACGCTCCGGACACTGTGATGGTAGTGCCAGACGCCAGGCTGGATTCAAGATTCAAAGAAAACCCTATGGTGTTGGGCGAGCAGGGCTACAGATTTTATGCAGGCTCCCCTTTAGTTAGCCCACAAGGCAAAGTGATCGGCACTATTTGTGTTTTTGATTATATAGCTAAGCAACTGAATCAAAAGCAAATTGAGTCACTGCAGGCATTATCAAGGCAAGTTATAGCCATGTTGGAGTTAAAAAAACTCAGCGAACAGCTGCATCAAACCAGCATGACAGACGCCTTAACAGGAGTGCACAACAGAAGAGCTTTTGATCAGCGGCTAGACTACGAATTTTCCCGTTGGCTCAGGACTGGCCAGTCTTTTGTGCTGGCGCTTATCGATGTCGATCATTTTAAGAGTTTTAACGACAGTTTTGGTCATGCGGCTGGCGATCAGGCCTTACATCAGGTTGCGGCCGTACTTCAGCAACATAGCCGCAATTATGACTTTTTTGCCCGTTATGGCGGCGAAGAGTTTGCACTGATACTGCCAGGGACAGATTTAGTATCCGCCTACAAAAAACTGGAACAGTTAAGGCAGCTGGTCGCCAATCATCCCTGGCCACTGCGGCCTTTAACCATCAGTATTGGCTTGGCTGCAGCCGAAAACATGGCTCAGCAAAAACAACTGCTGGAAGCTGCCGATCAGGCTCTGTATAAAGCGAAGCATCTTGGCCGCAACCAAAGCAGTATTTTTTCTAAGCATTAAGTGAAGAAGCTGAAATAGATGTCATCGCAAGACAAACCAGCTGAGCCTGTTGGTTTGTCCTGCGGCTAACTTTCACTTCAGTCGAGTTGCAGATAACTCCGCATGCTGTATCGCCTTTCCTTTGAGGATCACTAGTTCAATTTGATCATAAGCGGTGACAGTCTGCAACGGGTTGTCAGCCAGCAATAACAAGTCGGCATCCAGCCCTGATTTTACTGAACCTATCTGCCCTTCCAGCCCCAAAGCTTTGGCATTACCACTGGTCATGGAGCTGAACAGCTGAGATAAACTCAAACCTGTTTCCAGCCAGCGGTCCATTTCCCAGCGACCATTAATACCTGGAAACTGACTGTAAAATGGACCACTTGGCGTGTCGCTGCCAAATTGCAACACAGCTCCTCTTTGGTTTAAATCTGCCGTCATCTGGCGCACCGTATTCAGAGGTTGCTGATAAGCTTGTTTAATCTGCTGATACAGCTCTGCCGGATTTTTTGCTGGCGCAAAATTACCGGCCAGTTCCCTGTTCATCCACTGCCCTGCTTGAGTTTGATACCACTGAATCAACTGTTGGGGGATGGCATGCTGTACTTGTGGATTTTGGAAAAATGCCGGATTCAGTAATTCCTGCTCACCGTACAGCACCTGAATGGTCGGCTGAACCGCAATTCCGGCTTTGACCAGTTGGTCGGCAAGCTGATCCAGCTTGTTGTGATTATGCCCTGGCTTTGCATCTTTATGGGGATGCCATAAACCATGCACCAGCGTATTGACCTTGGTGTCGAGCGCAAACTCATAAGCAGCCTGCGAATTACCATGCAAAAACACCGGCAACCCACGCTGTTTGGCCTGTGCGACTACAGCTTTCATCAACGTCACAGAAGGTACGGGGAGGTTACGCTGTGCACCAAAACCTGTTTCATAAAAGACCTTGATGCAACGAGCGCCCTGCCGTTTTGCCAAAGCCACCACAGCTTCCGGGCTATGTTCTGCTTTGTTAAAACTGGCCGGATACACAGCAGGTTGAGCAGGGTCGTACAACATATACTGGCTGCCCTTTAACTGAAACTGACCTTCTTTGCCAAAAAACACCGCCGGGTAGCCATTAGGGATCACCACCGGTGCACAAAAATAGGCTTTAGGGCATGCCGGTACGCTGTTCCAGTTGACAATAAAATCCGCATCGCCAGTTAAATCCAGCACTGTAGTAAAACCAAAATAAGCATAACTACGTGGCATCTGGGCTCTGGCTTGTTGCAGCATAGGCTCATCTTTTGCGTCATGCCCCTTATAACCAGGCACGCCATCTAAGTGCACGTGGCTGTCAATGAGCCCTGGGACCAGATACTTACCAGTCGCATCAATCTGCTTATCAGCTTGCCCCAGCTTTGTGCCAATAGCCTGAATTTTGCCGTTATTAATCAGCACATCCTGTGCAGCTGAAACTTGCGGATTGTTTCCACTGATACCGTCACCAATAATGCTGACATTACGGATCAGCAAAGACTCGGCCAGCACAGGGGCAGTGGCCATCAGCAAACTTAAAACACTGAGACTGACAAAACGGCTTTTGCTAGAAATTAACGAGTGGCGCATAAAAAGTCTCCTGAGGTGATGAACTGCCAGCAACTTTGTACTTTTTTGTCCTTATGCTCGACTCAAAACAGCATCGAGGTCTTAAAAAACAGGTTTCAGGTCGCCTTAGCTACAGCTATGATGAGGCATAATTTAAAAGGCAGATCAGATGCTTAGTTACATTACTTATATTCAGTCGGCTAATGCTTTGCTTTGCCTGCTGTTAGCAGCGCAATTCTTGTTTATGACAGCTTTGCGGCCCTGGCCTAAACGTCTGCTGGGTGTTAGCTATCTGCTGTATGCCCATCAAAGTATGGTGCTGATTGCTGTGCTGCATGGACAAGCGGGTGCCTTAGGCTTGCTGCGTCCTTTGGTGGCGATGTGGCTTGGGCCTTTGTTGTATCTGTATTTTTGCTTAGTACAAAAACCCGATGCTCAACTGCGCTGGTCTGATGCTTTGCATTTTGTCGCAGGTACAGCGGTGTTTGTGATTTTGCTCGGCAGCCAACTGCTAATAAACGGCATTGACCTTGCCATTATGGCCAGCTTTATTTTGTATTTCCTGCTGATAGCCTTTCGAATGCGGCAAGGAAAACAAGCCTTGCACCATCTGGGCACTTTGGCCTCCCCTGCGTATCGCTGGTTAGCTTGTCTGTTGCTGATTGCACTAATCAATATTGGCTGTGAAATAGCGGTGGTTCAGGAAATTCAGGCTGGCGTAAAACTACAGGACTCAGTGGCACTTTTTGTCTCGGGCTGTGCCTTTTTCCTGCTGAATATCGCCACCTTGCTGGCCGCTTTACAGCGCAGCAATTGGCTGGAATGGATGTATTTACTGGGCTCGCAACCTGAACAAAAAAGCTTAAGTGCTGAAGATCAACAACGAGCGGCCGACATCATGCGACGTTTTGAACAACTGGTAAGCAAAGAGCAACTGTATAAACAGGAATTTGGTATTACCTTGCCGCAGGCTGCTAAAAAGCTGCAGTTACCAGCCAGACAGCTTTCGAACGCTATCAATCAGTTGTATGGCCACAGTTATTCGGTCTATCTGAACGATCAACGCATCAATGAGGCTAAACGTTTGTTGCTGGAAGAACCTGAGCTGTCAGTGATTGACGTGATGCAACAGGCAGGCTTCAGCAGTAAATCTAATTTTAATAAAGAGTTTTTGCGCGGCGTCGGTATGTCACCCTCTGCATATCGACTCGCAGTCAGCTCTGGCCAAAATTAGTCTGCAAAAGTTGTTACTTTATCTCTGATTGCCTTGTATTTCGCGTTCTGCGCTACAATAGAGGCGGCTGGGCAGCTTTGATTTCCTCCCACATTCGCACGGGGAGTTTTGTATTGCGAATGTTTCAGTCCTGCCTTAAGACATCTCAATCAAGCTTTACATGTTGTCCGGCTGCGCAGCAAGACGCCTTACTACAGAGCTGCATGTGGCTTACTTTTAGCGAGTGGAGAACACTATGGTAAATAAAACGCGTGCTGTACTGCTAAGTCTGGTGATGACCATCACTCTGGCTCAGGCGCAGGCTGCCGAGACGAAAAAGGTCGATGTGCTGCTGGTAGGCGGTGGCATTATGAGCGCGAGCCTGGGTATCTGGTTAAATGAACTGGAACCTGGCTGGTCGATGGAAATGGTTGAACGCCTCGACAATGTGGCTGAAGAAAGCTCAAACGGCTGGAACAACGCTGGTACTGGCCACTCAGCTCTGGCGGAGCTGAATTACACACCTGAAGATAAAGACGGCAAAGTCAATATCAGCAAAGCCATTGAAATCAACGAAGCCTTTCAGGTGTCCCGTCAGTTCTGGGCCTGGCAGGTGAAAAACAATGTGCTGAAAAACCCGCAGTCTTTTATCAACTCTACACCTCATATGAGTTTTGTTTGGGGCGATGACAACATCAAGTTTCTGAAAAAACGTTATGAAGCATTAAAAGCAAGCCCGCTGTTTAGCGGCATGATGTATTCAGAAGATCCAGAGCAAATTAAGCAATGGGTACCGTTGATGATGGCTGGCCGTGATCCTCAACAAAAACTGGCTGCGACCTGGAGCAACTTAGGCACAGATGTCAACTTCGGTGAAATTACCCGCCAGTTTGTCAGTTACCTACAAACCAAGCCTGAATTTTCGTTAAAACTATCAAGCGAAGTGCAGGAAATCAGCCGTAACGCCGATGGCAGCTGGCATGTGGAATATGAAAACCTGAAAGATGGCACTGTAACTGAAATAGATGCGAAGTTTGTTTTTGTTGGGGCCGGTGGTGGCGCATTAAAACTGCTGCAAAAATCCGGTATTCCTGAAGCTGACGAATACGCTGGTTTCCCTGTAGGGGGTTCTTTCCTGGTGACTGAAAATGCCACTGTGCACAACAGCATATGGCGAAAGCTTATGGTATTGCCTCTGTTGGCGCTCCTCCTATGTCAGTGCCGCATCTGGACACCAGGGTGCTGGATGGCAAACGTGTCATTTTGTTTGGCCCTTTTGCGACCTTTTCTACCAAGTTTTTAAAAGAAGGCTCGTACTTTGATCTGCTAAGCAGCGTCACCACTCATAACATCTGGCCTATGACCAAAGTAGGTGTTGATCAGTATCCGCTGGTTGAATATTTGGCAGGCCAACTGATGCAGTCAGATGACGACCGTTTTGCCGCTTTACAGCAGTATTTCCCGGAAGCCAAAAAACAAGACTGGCGTTTATGGCAGGCAGGTCAACGCGTACAAATTATCAAAAGGGACGAAGAAAAAGGTGGCGTGTTAAAGCTCGGCACTGAAATAGTCATTTCAGAAGATGCCAGCATCGCGGGCTTACTTGGAGCATCGCCAGGTGCATCAACTGCTGCTCCTATCATGCTGACGGTGTTAGAAAAAGCCTTTAAAGATAAAGTAGCAACACCAGAGTGGCAGGCAAAGATCCGTCAGATAGTGCCAAGTTACGGCACTAAACTAAACGACTCGCCTGAGCAGGTACAACAAAGCTGGAACTACACAGCGCAAGTGCTGCAATTGACTCCACCGCCAGTGATTAATGCCGCAGCTATTCCGGCTGCTGCAAAAGATAAACCACTGGAAAGCAAAGCAGCCAGAGATATGGCGCTGTAATAACTCTGTATAAAACATGGGGCTCGCGAATGAGCCCCTTTTTATCACCATGAATCAGCTACTAAGGCTAATCGCTTTCCCACATATCATCGTCACTGGCCCAGAGCTTTAATAGCTCGGCCTGCCGCGCTAACTGTGTTGCTTGTTGTGACAAATCCCCTGTCAGTAGCGGACTGCCGGTCCAGGCTGTGCCTTTCGCTGCAGCAGCTGCCAAGGCAGCCCATTTTTTAGCAAAAGCAGCTAAAGCTTCACGGGGTTCAGCACAATCTTCGGCGCTTAAAAAATCAAAAGCTACAGGCTGCGGCTGCACTCCTGTGGTATCACCAGCCAACACCCAATGCCCGACAAACCCCGGATCAGTCGGATCTTCTACTGCCCACAAACCTACATAAGGTGCGGCATACCATTCAGGCCAGTCACAAATCACACCATGCGGAATATTTTGTGTTTTTACATAAGTTTCAATAGCGGCAAACTGTGCATCACACCAGGCCCAGTCTTCTGCTTCATCCAAATCCATATAACAGCCCTTGCTGGCTAAAAAAACGCTATTTTCGCCAAGTTAAAGCAAGGCAGCAAGCTTTGATTTCAAGTACACTCTGCGCCAGATTTAGCTGGGATAGTCATGATGACAGTGATAGATACCTTTGTTGCCCCTGCCTGTCATCAGTCGATTGAAACGCTGTATCAGGACGACCATCTTTTGCTGATTAATAAACCTAGTGGTTTATTAAGTTTGTCCGGCAAAAATCCGCTGAATCTGGATTCTGTGCACTATCGGTTAGCTCAGATGTATCCACAAATTACCTTAATACACCGACTCGATCTGGGGACTTCAGGCATTATGCTACTGGCTTTGGATAAAGCTACTAATGCTTTGTTAACTAAGCAGTTTCAAGCCCGTACTGTGATTAAACGCTACCAAAGCATAGTGGCAGGTCATGTTCAACAAGATAGCGGCATCATCGAAGCGCCTATCAGCAAAGATAAAGCCTTGTTTCCGCGCTTAAAAGTCTGTTTTGCACAAGGACAAAAAGCAATCAGCCATTTTCAGGTGCTGGAACGCCTGAACAATCCAGAGCGAACCCGGCTGTTATTGACGCCAGAAACTGGCCGCACTCATCAGCTACGGATCCACTGTCAATATCTCGGACACCCTATACTGGGCTGTGATTTATATGGCAGCCTTGATACACAGGCTATGGCGCCACGGCTGTTATTGCATGCTGCAGAGCTGGAGTTTGATCATCCGATCACATTACAACGTACGACGATTAGCAGCCCTTGCCCCTTTTAATTCCATTCAGACTGTCCGTGCTACAGCAAGCGACCTTACTTCGTCAGCCTTTCACCAAAAACCCCGAAGCGAGCAAATTAAATGCCTCAAGTGTTTTTGGCAGCATTGCCTGCGGATTAGCGCTGGACGCCAGCCAAAGCGCAGCGTTTAAAGCGGCGCCGTTTAGCAACATAGCGGCAGCCTCTGGATCCACAGCTTTTACTATGCCATTTGCCATAAGCTGCTCCAAAGTCGCTTTGGTCGACTGCAGGCAGCGATTCTGACTCGGCCATTGAGATGGATCGCCAAGCACAGCAGGGCCGTCCAGTAACACAATTCGCTGCACTTCAGGGTCCAGCGCCTTTTCAATATAAGCAGCCCCCTCAGCCAACAGGGCTTGCCATGCATCCCCAGCTTTAACGCCAACAGACTTGGCATAGTCCGCCATTTCAGAATCAATCTGATCGACAACAGCCGCAAGCAACCCTCTTTTGTCGCCAAAATTATGGTACAGCGCGCCCCGGGTTAAACCTGCTTCCGCTGTTAAGTTATCCATAGAAGCGGCGGCATAACCTTGCTGCGCAAATGCCTTGCGGGCTGCTGCGATCAGCTTCTCCCGGTTTTCAGCCATTTTTGTTAATCGGATACTCATTCGATACTCCTTTCACATACGCCATGTATGCCACTTGACATACGAAGCGTATGCCAGATATTCTACATACGCCTCGTATGTTAAACCAATTCAACATACAGGACCATTCAAACCTTTGACAAGAGAGCACTACCATGACCAAAAGAGAAGCTATTTTTCCAGCCAACAGACATACACTTTACGAAGAGCATGGTTATTCAGCCGCTATCCGCTCAGGCGATTTATTATTTGTTTCCGGCCAGGTAGGCAGCCTCGAAGACGGCAGCCCGGAAGCAGATTTTGAGCGTCAGGTAGAGTTAGCCTTTGACAATCTTAAAGCCACTCTCGCAGCTGCTGGTTGTGACTTTGACGATATAGTCGACGTTACGACTTTTCATACCGATCCAGAACAGCAATTCGGCACCATTATGAAAGTGAAACAACAGATCTTTGGGACTCCACCTTATCCAAACTGGACTGCTGTCGGAGTGAACTGGTTGGCTGGCTTTGATTTTGAGATTAAAGTGATAGCCCGTATTCCTCAGTAAAGGCCTAAGGGCTTTGTTCTGGCCGCAACTGATCCAGTGTCACCTCGCCAAAACGCTGGATCAATAAAGCCTCCGCCTGCTGCATGCTATCGGCCAGCGCCTTATTCACTTTCTGCTCAATTTTACAGTCCGGATGCTGAGATCGGCTGCCGATAGCAAATAAGCCTGGCCGACCCAGTGCATTGTAGATATCTGCAAGACTGATCTGCTCCAGAGGGCGGGCTAAGCTCCAGCCTCCGCCGTGACCTTTGCCAGACATCACATAACCTGCCTCTCTCAAGCCTGCCATAGTGCGACGAAACACGGCCGGATTAGTCCCCATGTTCTGCGCTAACACCTCTGAAGTTACAGGCTCTGTTGCATGCTCAAGATGCAATAAAACATGCAGCACGTCAGACAAACGTGTGTCTTTATTCATTATTTAGGTCCTTCATTCCGTCATCTATCCGCATGTTTGACAAAAACCACAACTTACGTATCATTTGATGATACCTGAAATTCATCATAAGTAATAAACTAAAGTCTGCCGGACTATTTAGTTTCATTACCTTAAATTCTGGAAAAAGCCATGAACAACCACTTTGTACAACCTCCTGAAAACACCTACCTCGAAGGCCCACCACGGCAAGTTCCTGGTTACCATAGTTTACATCGAATGACCGCCATACTGCTGGCAGAACACCTACCTGCCGAAGGTTCTTTGTTGGTATTAGGTGCTGGCGGCGGGCTTGAAATAAAAGCTTTGGCTGAAGCTCAGTCAGGCTGGAGTTTTGAGGGTGTAGACCCTTCTGCGGGCATGTTAGAGCTAGCCGCTGATACAGTGGCCAATTATCAAGACCGTGTCCGCCTTCATCAAGGCTATATAGAAGATGCACCACAAGGCCCATTTGACGGCGCTATCTGTTTGCTGACCTTCCACTTTATTCCACGTGAGATGCGACTTGAAACACTGCAACAGATCCAGCGGCGGCTGAAGCCCAAAGCACCTTTGATTATTGCCCATCATAGTTTCCCTCAAACTGAGCCTGAGCGGACGCTTTGGATCTCGCGGCATTTGGCATTTAGTCATTCGTCACCTGCCCACGCCGAAGCAGTACAAGAAGCGATGAAAACCAAACTCAGTATTTTGGCGCCAGACGAAGAGGAAGCGTTATTAAAACAAGCCGGCTTTTCTGGTATCAGTTTGTTTTATGCAGGCTTTAGCTTTAAAGGCTGGGTAGCTTATGCCGGGTGATTAGCGTGCAGCTGAAGCACATAATTGGGAAGCCGTATTGGTACCAGCTCGAATTTGTTTCTGGCTATCCAGCAGGTTGCTATCATTCGGAGAAATTTTCAGCGCGGCTTCAATCAGGGTGGTTGCTTTAGTCTGGCAACCCTGCTCACTCAGCAGCACCGCATAATTGTTCAGATAAGCTATTTCCTGCCGGGCATAAGGCAGACCTTTTTCAAACCACTCTGCAGCCACCACAGGCTGGCTTTGGAAATAATAATTACCCAGCAAAAAATAAGGCAACCAATAATCAGGCCATTGGCCAGTCGCAGTTTTAAGTGCAGCGATACCACTATCAACCTGTTGAGTCTGCAGTAAATCCTGACTGGCTTTGGTGTAAATAAAAGGATCCAACTGCGCACTGCTTTTCTCAGGCGGTAGCATGGCTAACAGCCAGTAATTCCCCCGCGCCCAGGTGCGTTCAAAAGTGGCAAAGTTTAAGCGATAGGCTTGCGTCACTCCTGTATGCAAAATCACTTCGTTGCTTTGCAAGTCGTAGCCTATCACCACGGCATAATGCCACTGCGGCAACCAGGCCAGAGAGTTATTTTGTAGCACTATGATGGGAATGTTCTCAGCAACCAGACTTAACAACTGGCTCATACTGCCACGCTGCTCATAAGCGACTAAACCCAATTGCCGTGTTGCAGCTGCCATTTCAATTTGCAAAGTTCCCTGTAAACCCGGAATAAAAGTAGCGGGCGCTATGGTAGCAGGGTCTTTTTTCAGGCCATAAAAACCAGCCACTTCAGATAATGTAGTTGGGCCGCAAAAATACTCTTGCTGCGGATAAAATGGCACCTGCGGGATCAGATGCTGACGAGCGATAGCAGGAGGTTCTGCCAGTAGCCGCTTAGTTTGTGGCGGCGTTTGGCAGCCTGTCAGTAAAATCAACAAGCCCGCCAAAAGGCAGGCTTGTCGTAGTAGCACCATTAAACTCAACGGCTAATTGGATTAATAAAAGGATAAACGTCTGTAACGCCTAATAAATCCAGCAGCGCAATAATGGCTAATACAGTAACGATAGCCCCTACAACACCACCTGCGGGCATGTCGTTCATCTGCGTATTCAGCGCGTTCAGCTCTTCGGCCGTCATATTGGCGATACGTTGTTTGGCATCGGCAGGGCTGACACCCAGCTCAATCAGTCTATTCTGCACTTCTGCACTGTCGACAAAAGACAGGACTTGCTGTTTGTTGAAGTTAAACTGCTGCTTAGCAATCACCTGCTCTGAACTAAATACAGCAGCGCTAGCCTGGCTCATGCCAAGAGCTAACAGTGGGCAGAGGATGCTGGCTTTTAAAAATTTATTCATCTTCATTTATCCTTAATTTTTTGTTTTTATAGAAAAAACCGCTTTTAGATAAAATTAAAAGCATTGTCTGGCTCACCTTCATGTGATTTGAAGAGTAAAGCATCTGTGGGCTATGCGCAATCAAGTACGCTGAAGTATCTCCCAACTTGGTTGGAGAGTATGGTGATATCAACAGCAGAGAGCTTGCACTTTAAGAACGCGGTTTAGTCCTTCAGGTTACTTTTTGTCTGATAGCATACTCAGGTTTTAAATACTCTTTGTTCGCAACAATATCGCTCAGTATTTCAACCGCTTGCCACAAATCGACATAACGTAAATACAGTGGAGTAAAGCCTAAGCGCAAAATATCAGGCGCCCTGAAATCAGCAATCACGCCCCGCTTAATCAGAGCCTGACATAAGGCATAGGCTTGAGGATGCTGATAAGCCAACTGACTACCACGCTCCTCCGGCTTTAATGGCGTAATTAAGCTTAATTCGGCTAACGCCGCTTGTTGCTGCACCAACTGATGGAAACAGCTGGTCAAATCCAGAGATTTTTCGCGAATGTGTTGCATGCTGACATCACTAAACACCTGCAAGGCAGCGTCCAGCACACTCATAGAAATTACAGCAGGAGTGCCCGTCAAAAACTGTTCTATACCGTCAGATTTCACGTACTGAGGGCTAAAACTAAAGGGGGTTTTATGCCCCATCCAGCCGCTCAGTGGCTGACGAATTTGCGCATGATGCCGTTTAGCCGCATATAAAAAAGCCGGAGCACCGGGACCACCATTCAGGTATTTGTAACCACAACCTACGGCAAAATCGACCTGCCATGCGTCCAGCTCTACAGGCAAGGCTCCAGCACTATGGGCCAGATCTATAATCACTACTACACCTTGTTCGTGCGCTATGTGGGTTAAACGCTGTATATCCAATAAGCGGCCACTACGAAAATCAACCTGAGTCAGCATTAACACAGCCACTTCACTGGTAAGCGCCTGCTCTAGTTCCTGCTCTGCTACCTCCACTAACTGACAACGGCTTTCGCCCAACAGGCTAGTCAGGCCCTGCACCATATAAAGATCGGTTGGGAAATTACCCTGTTGCGTGAGCACCACAGTGCGCTCTGGCTGCATCAGCAGAGCACAACTTAGCACCTTAAACAAATTCACCGAGGTAGAGTCACAGCAAATCACCTGGCCATTTTCAGCACCAATCAAACGGCCAATTTGCTCACCCACTTTAAAGGGTAAATCAATCCACTGATTGCTGTTCCAGCTTTGAATAAGATCCTGACTCCACTGCCGCGCCAGCACATCCTGGGCGCGCTGCAATGCGCTGCTCGGCATAGCGCCTAACGAATTGCCGTCAAAATAAATACTCTGCTCAGGCAAGGTAAATTCTGCTCTTTTGTGAGCCAATACATCCTGCTGATCATACTGCTGTAACTGTTCGAAGCTTAAAGGTGTCATCACAGTGGGACTAACTCCTGTAGGGTAAGAATTAACTGCGAATATGCAGCGCTTTGTGGATGGATCCAGTCAAAATGCCCTGCCTTTTCCACCATACGATACGGCATGCCACTGGCAGTCGCCTGAGTTGTCGGTACAATTTGATCGGCACTGCCCTGCAATAACAGAGTGTGTGGATGCGCCTTTTGCGCGGTGGGACTGGCTTGCTGATACAGCGCAAGTGCTTGTTCTGGCGATGCGCCGATAAACTGAGCTGTGGCGCTTTGGCAACTATTGCTGCCTTTGGCATAACTGGCCATATCGGTAATAGCAGCTAGGCCAATCACAGCTTGTATTTGTGCGGCTTTTTTGTCGCCTGCTAACTTTTCACCTGCTAAAAGCGCTAACTGGCCACCCGCAGAATGGCCCATTAAGGCGATACGGTTCACATCCACGCCGTACTGTGCAAACTGCGCCTGGGCATAGTGGATGCCTTGCATGACATCGTTAAAACTACCAGGCCAGCCGCCACCTTCGTCACCCACCCTGCGATACTCCAGCGACCATACCGCATAACCAGCCTCAGTCAGCGTCTGACTTAATGCCTTGCTGTGACCTATATCGTAGGCATTTAACCAGCAGCCTCCATGCACAAAAATAACCAAAGGCGGTTTGGTGCTTACTTTAGTTACAGGTAACGACAACAAACCAAACTGCAAAGCCGCTTTGCCATAGGCTAATTTCATGTCCTGGTTTTTTACCGGCAGCGCCAACACGCTGTTAAAACTCACATTGTAAAGCGGCGCAGCAGTCAGTACGGCTGAAGGCTTGGTATCAGTCGCCAGCTCTGCAGTTGGCAAAGTAGCGCAGGCACTCAGCAGCCCAACACCGGCTATCCGTAGTAACCACAACACGGGATTTTTCGTTGAAACACTCTTGAGACGTGGAGAACACTCAACTGCCATCATGATGCGACGCTCTTGATTAAAGGCTTAAGAATATCAAAGGATTAACCATTTGAAACTACTTTATGCTGCGCAGCGGGTTCCAACAGGTTTTAGTATTCCCACCAGCAGTCTTGCCACCAGTCTAAAAACTCGGTGAAATCGATAGAGCCGTTATTGTTCGTATCAATAAGTTTAAAACCTTCTTCCACATGGCTGGCCTTGGTTTTCGGAGCCAGTGCCGTAAGCAACTCGATAAACTCCGCTAACTCAATACGGCCATTGCCGTCGCGGTCAAAAAAATCGAAGTGACTTTTAATTTCTGCAATCTGCTGCTCAGACAACGTCTCTCTGCTCACTGGGATAACCTCGCTTTCTAATAAAATTGTCAGTGTAAAAAATAGTAACAACTGGATGAACGTTACTAAGGATGATAGGTACTTTACAATACCTTACAGTCAAAGTCAGAGAGCTGATAAGCCTTTATCACTTCCGCTGGCTATAACCAGAATGAGATAGGAGGCACGATAAATGTTAACTAATTAATTATACTGGGGTTAAGTATTTGATTATAACAAGACAGTATTGGTGCCTGGGGTCGGACTCGAACCGACACGGAGTTTCCCCCGGCGGATTTTGAATCCGCTGCGTCTACCGATTTCGCCACCCAGGCATTGAGGGGTCGTACAGAAGTAAACGCTTGCATTATACAAAGCGAATGGCGCGGCGCAAGCAAAAGTTTCAGTTGCTTGTGTGGTTGCACATTTTTGCAGCAGTTTCGAAAAAACAAAGCTGCGTGATACACTTAGCGCCAATTATATAATCAATAAAAGTCAGGACACACTGATGTATCACGGATCTCCAAAAGCGGGTTTGTTCCGCCGTTTAGCGGCCATTGTTTATGACGTGCTGATTTTAGCTGCGCTCTGGATGCTGGCTATGGGTTTGGCACTGTTGCTGGTGACTATTTTGGATAAGCTGGGTTTGGTTTCACTGGCCGCTTATCAGGATCAGGCCGATTTTATTCAAAAGCATTCGATTTGGTTTCAGCTGTATTCACTGCTGGTTTTTTTATGGTTTTACCTGTACTTCTGGGTCAAAGCAGGTCAAACCCTGGGCATGCGTGCCTGGCGTATTTTGTTGATCCAGCCAGATGCTCGCCAGTGACATTAAAACAAGCGCTGCTGCGTTTGGTGGTGTCTTTGTTAGGACTTGGCAACTTCTGGCTGTGGATCCGCTGGGGTAAAGGGTTAGCCCTGCAGGATCAAGTCACAGATACCATAGTGGTGAAACTGACCAAAGATGAAAGCAAAGAGCTGAATTTACATCGTAAGGCGGGTTAATTCGGGGCTTTGGTTTTGCTTGTCGTCAACCAAAGTTACACTGCATATCGTCAACTTGGGTCACAGTTAAATTTGGCTACAGGCCTTAACAACTCTGCAGCATGTACACTAAGTTGACAGAAAAAAGACACAGAGGAGTCAGAGCCAAAGCTCTGACTCCTTTCTATTTCTTCTGCAATAAATACATCGCCAAGCCAATAAACAAGACCGAAGGTAACACTGCACCAAAGATTGGCGGTAGCTGGTAAACCAAAGCCACAGGGCCAAACACCTGATCACTCATGTAAAAGGCGAAACCTGTCAGAATACCCATCAGAATACGGGCAGCCATAGTGACGCTGCGCAGTGGTCCGAAGATAAAAGACAAAGCCACCAGCAACATAGCAATAATAGTCAGAGGCTGAGTGGCCTTACGCCAGAACGCTAGTTCAAATTTACTGCTGTCCTGCTGGTTACTTTCCAGATAATCGATATAGTCGGTTAAGCCTTTGAGCGATAACAGCTCAGGTTTAATAGACACCACACCCAATTTGTCCGGCGTCAAGGTCGAGCGCCAGCGCTGTTCCTGCCACTGGTGTTTCTCTACTCTGTCATCACGGAAATGCAAACGGCTGACATCGCTTAAACGCCATGAATTGCTGACAAAGACAGCGGTTTTAGCGCTGACTATGGCCTGCAGCTTTAAGTCGGTATCAAACTCGTAAATGGTTAAATCGGTTAAATTGCCAAAATCGTCCACTTGCTTGATGTTAATAAAGTTGTCACCGTCCTTAGCCCACACGCCCTGTCGTGCTGAAATTAAATCACCACCAGAAATGGCTTTGGTCCGCAGCTCTCGGGCAGTTTTTTCGGCCACTGGCGCGCCAAATTCGGCGACTAACATCACAATCAGCATCATCAGTAACGAGGTTTTCATTACTGAGTTGATAATATTCAAGCGCGACAAGCCCGCGGCCTGCATCACCACTAACTCACTATTACTTGCCAGTATCCCCAAACCGACCAAGCCGCCTATCAAAGCCGCCATAGGGAAAAACAGTATCAAGTCGCCGGGCACACTGAATAACGTAAACAAACCAGCGGATAACATATCGTAGTCACCCCGCCCGACTAAACGCAGCTGGTCAATAAACCTGAACATACCGGATAAAATCATCAACACAGAGACAGTCATCAGCACTGTGGTCAATATAGTGCGGCCTATATACAGGTCGAGGATCTTAAACATGAGAAGAGCGCCCCGTGATTAATGCTTTAAACTTCTGCCCCAGAGTGCGGTGTTTGACCAGCAACACAATGCCAAATAAAAGCCCAAGACCATGGATCCACCACATCCCTAATTGCTGCGGAATTTTACCGTCTTCAATAGCTGAGCGGCAGGCAATCAGCAGAATGTAATACAGCAAATACAAGGCCAAAGCTGGTAATAAACGGCCAAATTTACCCTGACGCGGATTGACTTTACTCAGCGGCACGGCGATCAGCATCAGAATAGGAATAGACAGTGGTATAGCGATGCGCCATTGCCACTCCGCTGAAGCCTCAGGGCCTTTTTGATTACGCAATTCATCTGTCGGCAAACTAGATAATTTACGACGTTTTTGTTCGACCTGCTGTTCACGAATTTGAATTTGGTATTTACCAAACTCGACCACTTCATAAGCCGGAGAACTGGTTTCACCGGCATAACGGCGGCCGCTGTTCAGCTCCAGCATCTGAGCGCCACTGGCGTCCTCTTTTACATTACCGGATTCAGCGTACACAATTGAGGTCTGGCCACCTTCCTGAGCAGGAGCTTGCGCCAGAAACACCCGCTCTAATTGCCCACCGTCGCGGCTGATTTCATGTACAAAAACTACAGCTTTTTCATTCGAGGTTTGCTGGAATCGCCCAGGAATTAAACTACTCAGGCCAGAGTCGGCCTCAGCTTTTTCTAAAATCTGATATTCGCGCTCTGTGGCCCAAGGGCTTAAATACAAAGTAACAAAACCTGCGCCCAGTGCTATCACCACAGACAAGATCAAAGTTAAACGGGTGACATACCATTCACTGATACCGGTCGCGTGCAATACCGTCATTTCGCTGTCGGCATAAATACGGCCATAGGCGATTAGCACGCCTAAAAAAGCACTCAGCGGAATAATGATCACCGCCAGTTGTGGCAGCTTTAATGACAAAATGGTCAGTACTAACTGACCTGGAATATCACCGTCTGATGCGTCAGCCAAAATTTTCACAAAGCGCTGGCTCATGATAATAGTGATTAGGATCAGGAAGACCGCCAATTGGGATTTGAACACTTCACCAATCAGATAACGAAAAACAATCAAAAATGCCCCCTAAAACCTGTCTTTTTGCTGGAACCCTGACGATTTTTAAGTAAACTGGATATTTACAGCAATTATTATTGACTAAAGTGGCGATAAATCCGAGCTTTTTTATAAAGCAGGACAAAATATCATCACAAAGAAGCCCACTGTAACACCGAACTAACTTGGTATAGTGGCCGGAAGTCTTAGAATCAGGAGTGAGCATGGAGTTCAGCGTAAAAAGCGGTAGTCCGGAAAAACAACGAAGTGCATGTATCGTTGTCGGCGTATATGAGCCGCGCCGCTTGTCAGCGGTTGCCGAACAGCTGGATAAAATCAGCGAAGGCTACATCAGCAATTTATTACGTCGGGGCGATTTAGAAGGCAAACCCGGTCAGATGTTGTTATTACACCATGTACCCAACGTGTTGAGTGAACGTGTACTGCTGGTCGGCTGTGGCAAAGAACGTGAGCTGGACGAGCGTCAGTACCGCCAAATCATTGCCAAAACCATCAGCACGTTAAATGAAACAGGCTCAATGGAAGCTGTGTGTTTCTTATCTGAGTTGCATGTCAAAGGTCGCGATACCTATTGGAAAGTCCGTCATGCGGTAGAAACCACCCAAGACTGCCTGTACGTATTCGACAAATTAAAAAGCCGCAAAGACGAAACCCGTCGGCCGCTGCGTAAAATTGTCTTTAACGTACCCACCCGTCGCGACTTAACCATAGGCGAAAAAGCCGTTGAACATGGTTTAGCTGTAGCTGCTGGTATCAAGGTGTGTAAAGACGTGTCGAATATGCCGCCCAACATCTGTACTCCGCAGTATTTGGCCGATCAGGCAGTGGCGCTAGCACAACACGACAAAGTGTCAGTGGAAGTGCTGGGCATAGCTGAAATGACAGCTTTGGGTATGCATTCATACGTGGCTGTTGGCCGTGGCTCAGAAAACGAAGCCAAAATGGCGGTAATTAAATACAACGGCGCTATGGATAACAGCGCGCCTGTGGTGTTGGTGGGCAAAGGTTTAACCTTTGATACCGGCGGTATCAGCATCAAGCCAAGCGATGCGATGGACGAAATGAAATACGACATGTGTGGCGCAGCTTCAGTGCTGGGTACTATGCATGCTGTGGTCAGTTTAGGGTTGCCTGTGAATATGGTGGCTGTGCTGGCTGGCGCTGAAAACATGCCGGATGGCCGCGCTTATCGCCCTGGTGATATTTTAACTACTATGTCTGGCCAGACGGTTGAAGTATTAAATACAGACGCTGAAGGCCGTTTAGTGCTCTGTGACGCCTTAACTTATGTTGAGCGGTTTGACCCGGACGTGGTGATTGATGTAGCGACCTTAACAGGTGCTTGTGTCATTGCTTTGGGCAAACACGCTTCAGGTTTGTTAAGTAACCATAACCCGCTGGCGCATGAAATTTTAAATGCCTCGGAGCAAAGTGGTGACAGAGCCTGGCGTCTGCCGTTGTGGGATGACTATCAGGACCAGTTGGAAAGCCCGTTCGCGGATTTCAGTAACTTAGGTGGCCGTGCCGCCGGTACTATTACCGCAGCCTGTTTCCTGTCGCGTTTTACCCGTAAATACAACTGGGCGCATTTGGATATTGCCGGTACTGCCTGGCGCAGTGGTGGTAAAGACAAAGGTGCAACAGGCCGCCCTGTGGCTATGTTGACCCAGTTTTTAATTAACCGTGTCGGAACCGACATCGAGGGATAACAGTGCCTCAAGTCAGTTTTTATCTGCTGCCGGAAACGGCGGCAGACACTGAATCACAGCTGGCAACCGAGCCAGCTTTTTTTCATGTAGCCGCCAAACTCTGCGCCGATTTGTATCAGGCCGGACAGCGGGTTTTTGTGTTCTGCCAAAATCAGGCGGACGCCGAACTGCTGGATGAGGTATTATGGCGCTTTGATCCGATGCGATTTGTGCCACACAATCTGGCGGGGGAAGGCCCGGCACGCGGTGCTCCGGTGGAAATCAGCTGGCTGCCTCCAAGTAACGCGAGGCCGGTTTTAATTAACCTGTCGGCAACAGTGCCGCCTTTTAGTCAGCGTTTTCAACAGATTATCGAATTTGTTCCAGCCGAAGAACAGTTAAAGGTTCAGGCGCGGGAACGATTTAAATTTTATCGCCAGTCGGGGTTAACCCCGCAAACAGTGCAGCTCTGATGGCCGGCCTGCGTTTTTAGTGAGAGTTTTAGGTAGCAAAGATGGAAAAGACATTTAACCCGAGTCAAGTTGAACAAGCCATGTATCAGGCATGGGAAAGCAAAGGCTATTTCAAGCCTAGCGGTGATAACAGCAATGGTGCGTATTGCATCATGATCCCACCACCAAACGTGACCGGTAGCCTGCATATGGGCCATGCGTTCCAGCAAACCATTATGGATGCCTTAACCCGCTACAAGCGTATGCAGGGCAAAAACACTTTATGGCAGGTGGGTACTGACCACGCTGGTATTGCCACACAAATGGTTGTGGAGCGTAAACTGGCTGCGGAAGGCAAACCAGACCGTCACGCCATGGGCCGTGAGGCTTTTATTGAAAAAGTATGGGAATGGAAAGCCGAATCAGGTGGCACCATCACCGAACAAATGCGCCGTTTAGGTAACTCAGTCGACTGGGACAAAGAGCGTTTTACTATGGACGCCGGCCTGTCGAATGCAGTACAGGAAGTTTTTGTGCGCCTGTATCAGGACGATTTGATTTACCGTGGCAAACGCCTGGTGAACTGGGATCCGAAGCTGCATACGGCTATTTCTGATTTAGAAGTAGAAAACAAAGAACAAAAAGGCCACCTGTGGAACTTACGTTACCCGTTGGCTGATGGCGTGACGACGGCCGATGGCAAAAACTACATAGTAGTTGCCACTACCCGTCCAGAAACTATGCTGGGCGATACCGGTGTTGCAGTCAACCCGGACGATGAGCGCTACCAGTCCCTGATTGGTAAAGAAGTGCTGCTGCCGCTGGTAAACCGTCGCATCCCCATTCTGGCCGACGAACACGCCGATAAAGACAAAGGCACAGGCTGCGTAAAAATCACACCAGCTCACGACTTTAACGACTACGAAGTAGGTAAACGTCATCAGTTGCCGATGATTAACGTGATGACGGCGGACGCCACTATTCGCACTGAAGGTGAGTGTTTCTTCCCGAATGGCGAAGCCAACCCAGCGCATAACGCCATGATCCCGGCTGAATTCCAGGGCCTGGAGCGTTACGCAGCCCGCAAAGCCATAGTCGCAGCTTTTGATGCGGCTGGCCTGTTAGACAAAGTAGAAGATCACAATAACACCCTGCCCTACGGCGACCGTTCTGGTGTGGTGATTGAGCCTTTACTGACCGACCAGTGGTATGTGCGTGTGGCGCCTATGGCCAAAACCGCCATTGAAGCTGTGGAAAACGGCGATATTCAGTTTGTGCCTAAGCAATACGAAAACATGTACTACAGCTGGATGCGTGACATTCAGGACTGGTGTATCAGCCGTCAGCTGTGGTGGGGTCACCGTATTCCAGCCTGGTACGACGAAGCGGGCAAAGTTTATGTAGGTCGTGATGAAGCTGAAGTACGTGCTAAGCACGAGTTAAGCAATGACGTGAAATTACGTCAGGACAACGATGTACTGGACACCTGGTTCAGCTCAGCGCTCTGGACTTTCTCTACGTTAGGCTGGCCTGAGAACACTGAAGATTTAAAAACCTTCCACCCAACTGACGTGTTAGTCACAGGTTTTGACATTATTTTCTTCTGGGTTGCCCGGATGATTATGATGACGATGCATTTCATCAAAGATGAAAATGGCAAACCTCAAGTGCCGTTTAAGACTGTCTATGTGACTGGCCTTATTCGTGATGAAAACGGCGATAAGATGTCCAAGTCCAAGGGCAACGTGATTGACCCGCTGGATATGATTGACGGCATTAGTCTGGACGACCTGCTTGCTAAACGCACCAGCAATATGATGCAGCCACAGCTGGCGGAAAAAATCGGCAACCAGACTAAAAAACAATTCCCTGAGGGGATTGAAGCCAGCGGTACAGACGCTTTACGTTTCACCTTAGCGGCTTTGGCCTCTACTGGCCGTGATATCAACTGGGATATGAAACGTTTAGATGGTTACCGCAACTTCTGTAACAAGCTGTGGAACGCCAGCCGTTACGTCACCATGATGACAGAAGAAAAGGACTGCGGCCTGACAGGTGGAACTATGGAGCTGTCCTTAGCCGATCAATGGATCATCAGCCAGTATCAACAAACCATCAGTCAGTTCCGCGGTTATTTAGACAGCTACCGTTTTGATATGGCGGCCAATACGCTGTATGAATTCACCTGGAACCAGTTCTGTGACTGGTACTTAGAGCTGACCAAACCCGTGCTATTTAAAGGTACGGAAGCCCAACAACGTGGTACCCGCCACACCTTGCTGACAGTGTTGGAATCTTTGCTGCGTTTAATGCACCCTATTATGCCATTTATCACTGAAGAAATTTGGCAACTGGTGGCACCAATGGTGCGCACCGATGTGACGCCAGGCGACAGCATTATGCTGCAGGCCTATCCGGAGTTTAATCAGGCGCTGGTGAATGAAACCGCCACTGCCGATCTGGAATGGGTGAAGAGCTTTATCGTGGCTATCCGTAACGTGCGTGGCGAAATGGATATAGCGCCAAGCAAGCCATTGTCTGTACTGGTGCGTCACCTGACCGTTGACGACAGCCGCCGTTTACAAAGCAATATGGCTTTCCTGCAGAATATGGCGAAGTTAGAAGCCATTACTGTACTGGCCGATGGCGACACAGCACCAGCCTGCGCCGCTCAGTTGTTGGGCAAGATGGATATTCTGATCCCTATGGCAGGCCTGATTGACAAAGAAGCTGAACTCTCGCGTATTGCCAAGCAACTGGAAAAAGCGCAGCAGGAGCATGACCGCGTAGCAGGTAAACTGGCGAACCAAGGTTTTGTCGCTAAAGCCCCTGAAGCCGTGCTGGCAAAAGAGCGTGAAAAACTCTCAGAAGCTTTAGAAGCTATCAGCAAGTTAAAAGCTCAGCAGGCACAAATCGCTGCGATTTAACTGGCAATTGCTAGATAGTTGCATAGAGAACAAAGGCGACCTGCGGGTCGCCTTTTTTATTACTTTCGATGGCCTGAACCAGACGTCCAACAGCGCCACCACGATGGCAGATAAACCAAAGCAGCGGCACACAAGGTGACCAGACCCACAGCTATCACCAACTGATAGACAATGTAGTTACTGGCCTCCACTGAAACAAACCAGCTGGCAATAACCCCACTGACAAATAATAAAGCCCGTACTATCCATCCCATAGTGATCCTCCCTACATAGCCCTTTACATAGTACTTAAAGATTTCCTGAATCGTTGCAGCGAGAAACGAAACAATAGCCCACCGATCAACAACAGAGACAATATTTGCGGCCACACAACATCAAGGCCTGCCCCCCGGTACAAAATAGCCTGAGAGGCAGCAACAAAGTGAGTATTAGGTGCCGCCAACATTATGACTTGAATAACTTCAGGCATACTTTCTCTGGGTGTCATACCACCGGATAACAGCTGTAAAGGCAATAACACCAGAATAAGCAATAAACCAAATTGCGGCATAGAACGCGCTACTGTTGCCATAAAAATCCCCATCGAGGTGGTGGCAAACAGCTGTAGTGCTGTGATCAGTAAAAACAGCAGGACCGAGCCTTCCACAGGCACAGCCAGTACAGTTTTAATCATCACAGTTAAGGAAAAACCTGTCGCAACCAGCACGACCATTCCCATCGACAGAATTTTCGACAGCATGATTTCACCGGGGGTCACCGGCATCACCAGCAAATGTTCAATAGTGCCATGCTCACGTTCGCGAATAAGCGCTGCACCAGTCAGGATAATGGAAATCATGGTAACGCTATTAATCACCTCCATCAAAGAGCCAAACCAGCTAGCGGTTAAATTAGGGTTAAAGCTGGCTCTAAGCACCAAATCCACCGGCAAACTGCTGTTTAACCTGTGTCTTTGGCTAAATTCACTGATTTCGCTGCTGACGATCTGTTCTATATAACCGCTGCCGCTAAAAGCCTGACTGATGCGGGTTGCATCCACACTCAGTTGTATTTTCGGCGAACGGCCAGCCAGCAGATCCAGCTCAAAATCAGGCGGAATAGTCAGCACAAAACTGTAGACTCCGGCATCCAGCGCAGCATCCACCTCTGACAAGCTGATCAGCTCAGGTGGCATAAAATAAGGCAGATAAAAAGCCGAAATAATACGGCCAGACAAACCGGACTGATCTTCATCCACTACTGCAATAGGGGCTTTGTGCAAGGTTTCAGGCATGGAGGTGCCAGCGACATAAATGCTGGCACTAAAAGCATACAAAATCAGCAACAACATCATAGGGTCGCGCCACAAACTCCACAGCTCCTTGACTCCAAGCCGATACACATTGGCTAGTTTATTGTGCATGCTCAGCGCTCCTGTTTCTTCAATAACAAGACGGAGGCCAGAACAATCACAGGTACGGCAAGCGTCATTTGTAACAGAGCAGGATAAATATCAGTCAACTGCAAGGCTTTACTGAATACACCTCTGCTGATGGTCAGAAAAAAACTGGCCGGATGCACTTCACCAATCAGACGACCCGCACCTTCTAAAGCCGACACCGGGGTGATCATACCGGCAAACTGTACAGCTGGAATAATAGTGCCAAGCACCGAGGCTAAAATAGCGGCTATCTGGCTTTTGGTGAAGGTAGAGGCAAATAAACCAAAACCAGTAGAAAACAGCACAAACACCAGAGCACTCAGGCTTAAAGCCCAAAAACTGCCGGTCAGCGGCACTTTAAATAAAGTGATAGCTGTGACTAACATCAGTAAAAAATTGACAAAAGCTAGCGCTATATACGGCAATTGTTTACCCAGTAAAAACTCCAGCCGACTCACAGGTGTGACGTACAGATTAATAATGGAGCCTAACTCTTTTTCCCGCACCACGGATAAAGCCGTCAGCACCGCAGGGATCATCAGTAGCAACATAGGGATCACAGCCGGCACCATAGCCACCAGACTTTTTACATCGGGGTTGTAACGAAAACGGGTTTCAATAGCTGAGCTCAGACTGCTGGCATCTGTGCCAAGCTGCTCTGTCGCCTGCATTCTGAGCCAATGCAAATGCATGCCCTGCACATAACCTTTAATAGTCTCAGCCCGGTTTGGCATAGAACCATCGACCCAAGCGGCAACCTCAACCTGCTGACCACGCGACAAATCACGGCCAAAACCGGGCGGAATTTCGATCGCCAGACTAATGTCACCACTGCGCATCCGCTGATCAATCTCGTGCTGGCTATTGAGTGGCGGCTTTTCAACAAAATAACGCGATCCTGATAAGTTCAGCACATAGTTTTGGCTCAAAACAGACTGATCCTGGTCCAGCACTGCAAAGGTTAGATCTTCCACGTCCATGGTAATGCCGTAGCCGATAAACAACATCAGTACCAGACTACCCAGCAGCGCCAATGCAGAGCGGATAGGATCACGACGCAGCTCCAGAGTTTCGCGCTGGGTAAAACTCCAGAGTCGCTGCCAACTGAACGCTTTGTTAACAGGCTCAGCTGTACTGGCTGAGGCTAAGCTAATCTCTGTATCCGTGCTGTTGTCTCTGGCTCCAGCCTGTTCGAGATAACGAATAAAAGCCAGCTCCAGCGTGTCAGACTGCTGATTCGCCATAATCTGCGCTGGAGTGTCACTGACCAGCACTTTGCCTGCATGCATCAGGGATATACGGTCACAGCGTTCAGCTTCGTTCATAAAGTGAGTGGAGATAAAAATGGTGACCTGATCCTGGCGCGCCAAATCAATCATCAGTTGCCAGAAGTTATCACGAGCTATAGGGTCAACACCTGATGTCGGTTCATCCAGGATCAGCAGTTCAGGTTGATGCACCATAGCCACAGCCAAAGACAAACGCTGGCGCATTCCCAAAGGTAAATGCTCTGGCAATAAAGCGGATACCTGTTGTAAGCCAAACCGCTGTAGCATTTCCTCCACCCGGTCTTTGATTTGCTCAATCGGGACGTGAAACAAGCGGGCATGTAACTCCAGATTTTGCAGTACTGTCAATTCAGAATACAAAGAGAAAGCCTGTGACATATACCCCACTCTTTTGCGAGTGGAAATATCGTCCGGGTTTAAGCTCTGGCCAAACAACAAAGCCCGGCCTGAAGTAGCAGGCAATAAGCCTGTCAGCATTTTCATCGTGGTGGATTTACCGCAACCATTGGAGCCGAGAAAACCAAAAATCTCGCCTTTTTTGATCTGAAAACTGACGTTATCGACGGCTTTAAAATCGCCGAAGACCATGCTTAAACCTTCGGCCTCAATAGCAATGCTGTTGTCACCGCTGACTAAAGGCGGCACCACTACAGCCTGGTATCCTTGTTTTGCCGACTCAGGTAATAACTGAATAAAAGCGGCTTCCAGATGTTGAGTGAGGGTGTGTTGATGCAATTCGGCCGGACTGCCCGTCGCCAGTACTTTGCCCGCGTTCATCGCAATCAACCAGTCAAAGCCTTCGGCCTCGTCCATATACGCAGTAGAGACTATAACGCTCATATCTGGCGAGTTTTGCCTGATCCTGCGGATCAAGTGCCAGAACTGACTGCGCGCCAGCGGATCAACGCCAGTGGTAGGTTCATCCAAGATCAGCAACTTCGGATCGTGAATTAACGCACAACACAAACCCAATTTTTGTTTCATACCGCCGGACAGCTTACCAGCCGGGCGCTGCAAAAATGGATACAAACCTGTGGCTTTGGTCAGCTCGTCGATACGGCGGCGACGCTCTTTGGCATTGTGGCCAAATAAACGAGCGAAAAACTGCAGATTCTCTTCCACCGACAAAGTCAGATAAAGATTCTTCCCCAGCCCCTGCGGCATATAAGCAATATCGGCGCACACTGCATCGCGATGCTCGCTGCTTGCCATATCACCACCCAACACCTGCACTTTGCCTTGCTGAATAGCGCGGGCACCAGATAACAAAGCCAATAAGCTGGATTTCCCCACCCCGTCAGGGCCAATTAAGCCCACCATCACTCCGGCAGGAATATCTAGTGAAATACTGTCCAGCGCTTTGGTTGTACCGTAGCTAAGCTGCACCTGCTGCAGCTGTGCAACCAGAGTTGTCATTACTGCACCAGTTCAGGTACGGAAGCAGGCCAAGGCTGGGAACTATCCAAGCGCAGATAAGCTACACCGGGCAAGCCTGTTTTTACTTTGGTTTTATGCTTGAGCAGCAACTGCGGATTAACTTTAGCTTTGACCCTGAACATCAGCTTTTCACGTTCATTAGCGGTTTCGACCGTTTTAGGCGTGAACTGCGCTACATCAGCCACATAAGACACTTCCGCCGGTATAGACAGATTGGGCACAGCATCCAGCACCACCCTGACTTCACTACCTACTTCAATACGGCCAGCCAAAACAGAGGGCAGAAAAAAGGTCATGTGTACGTCTGTCACATCAATCAGACTTAACACTTTGCCACCTGCTGCAACAATTTCACCAGTTTGGGCAATACGGTACTGAATACGCCCCGCTCTTGGCGCTTTGAGCTGGTTATCACTCAGCTCAGACTGCACCCGGGCGACTGTAGCTTTTGCCGCATCTACGGCTGAGGCGGCAGAGTTTACTTGTGCTTCGGCTGCTGCAATACCAGCTAACGCTGCTTCTATTTGCGCTTTGGCTGAACTGACAGCCGTTTTTGCGCTGGTCACTAAGGTATCGTTATCTTCTGCTAACTGCTTTGATACAGAACCCGTCTCAGCCAGAGTACCTGTGCGACTGGCTCGGCTTTTGGCGGCAACCAGCTCAGCATTACGCTGAATTAATAGCGCTTCCAGCGCAGCTTTTTCACTTTTACGTTGTAACAACTGACTGTCGGCAGTCACAGTGGCACTTTGCGCCTGACGCAGCTGAGCTTCCGCCTGATGCAACTGCGCCACCAAAGATTCAGATTCTACTGTTGCAACCAATTGACCAGCTTCAACAAAATCACCTTCATCCACCAGTAACTCTTTGATCCGTCCTGCAGTTTTGCTGGCGACTGCAATTTCAGTGGCCTCTATCCGGCCATTACTTTTCAGCAGATTGTTCGTTTGTGCGCCTGAAAAATTCAGGTAATACAACAACAGAGCTGCACTGACAGCCCCTGCTGCCAGCAGTACTTTGGTTTGTATTGCAGTCATACTCCATTTCACCTTAGCTGTTATGTTCCATCTGATATCTGAAAGCTCAGAGTATTCTGTAGCACAACACCACTGTACTCATCTTTCTGGCAAAGTTCTTTGATGTAAACCAAACTCAGGTCATTTTGCACTCCAGACTCTGGTCTTTACACTATGCTTTGCAAAACAAGGATGAAGGCCTGTATTCACTCTTCATCCAGCTTAACGCTTTACGAGCAGGCTTATCGCAAATTTTTGTAAATTTCCGGTAAAAAACTTGGACTGAAGCGCAATCTGCTATACCATCCGCGCCGCCTGCAGCAAGCAGTTGCAGGTTCCCTGATTCATTCTCAAATGGAAGAGACATCATGAAATTAAAGTTAAGCGCCTTATTCGTTGCCTTAGTAGTGACAGCAGTTCCAGCTCAGGCGGATTGGTTAAATGCAGTCAAAGACGGCGCCGGCAGCATGCTGAAAGAAACCACAGACAGCGCTAAAACCGCAGCTTTAAATACCTCAGTACGCACAGCTTTAGGTTTAACTGAAGGTACATCTACTCAGGCTGCTATTGCTGAAAAACTGGGTGAACCAGCCAGCAAAACAGAAAAAGACGGTCAGACTCTGTGGTTATACGACGTAACTGCTTTGTCCGCCAGCTACCCTACATTAACTGAATTAGTAAAAACTCAGGATGCTGCACAAAAGTCAGTGCAGTTGAGCTTTAATGCTGATGTATTAGCTAAGTTAGAGCTAATCAACAAGGCTAAGTAATTCTTTACTCACTGCCGCAGAGCGCGGCAGTGAGTTTTCCCCGACACTTTCCTCTCAATTCCACAGTTCTTTACATACTCTCATATATTCCCTAAGTAATTAGAGTTGCAGCACGGCGGCAAGCGACTGAACACCAAGAGCATAGTTGTCTAGGTGACTAGGGAGAGCGAACGAAGCCAACAACACTGTAGCTTCAAGTACGACGGGAGATTGTGCAAAGTATTTTTTTTGTTATTATTGCGCGCCTGAATTTAACCCGTGTAAATTCATCTTGTTGTTTACCCTGATCTGGCAAACCTGCAGCATAAGCAGTGCGATTCAGTCCCGGGCTCTGGCAGCTAAAACCCCAAACACTCCGTATGCAGTTCATGCTGCGGTTGGCTTTTATTTTTCTGGCGTTGCCAGGCTTTGTGAAGGAACCCTTAAATGGATTCACCAAGTGCCATTAGTTTGATCCCACCAGTTGTTGTGATGGCCGTTGCCATCTGGCTGAAGCGGCCTATTTTGTCGCTGGTTGTGGGCGCAGTTGCAGGTTTGCTGATGCTGTTTCCAACTCAACCTTTTGAGTTACTGAATACCTTTGCTGAGATCTCGACCAGCGTAATGCAGGATGAAACCATTGGCTGGTTGATTCTGGTCTGTGGTGGTTTTGGCTCCTTGATTGGCTTGTTGATCCATACAGGAGGTGCTGTGGCTTTTGGCCGTTCAGCCTCTAAGCTGGCGACAGGGCCCAAATCATCCATGTTCATGACCTTTGTTTTAGGCTGCATTATTTTTATCGACGACTACCTGAACGCTTTAAGCGTGGGTGAGGCGATGAAACGCGTGACGGATAAATATAAAATTTCCCGTCAAATGCTGGCTTATATAGTGGACTCTACCGCAGCGCCTATTTGCGTCATTATTCCTATTTCGACCTGGGCTATCTTTTTTGGTGGCTTACTGGAAAACAATAAAGTAGCAGAAGCAGGACAAGGAATAGACGTCTACATGCAGGCTATTCCTTATATGCTGTACCCTTGGCTGGCAGTATCCACTGTGCTGTTAGTCACACTAAAAATTATGCCTGCGCTAGGTCCAATGAAAAAAGCTGAACTGGCTGCACAAAATGGTACTCCTTTGGATGTTTTGCCTGATGTAGGTGCGCAAGACAGTGCCAGTCATCACCATGTACAAGGCCAGACAGTTCCAGCTGGTGATCAGTATGCTGTGCATTCGATGGAACAGGAGTTTGAAGAGAGTAATAAACACGGCAAGCTACGTAACTTTATCGTACCTATGCTGATGCTGATTGGTTTTACCATCTACTTTGATATCGATGTACTCAAAGGCTTGTTGGTCACTCTAGTACTGACCATTGCCTTTTATAGCTACCAGCGTCTGATGCCGTTGGGTGAGATGATGGAAGTGATGATGAATGGCTTTAAAACTATGTTGCCAGCCATCTGTACTGTGATCGCTGCTTTTATTTTTAAAGATGTCTGCGATAAGTTATTGCTGCCTCAGTATGTGATTGAAAACCTGACGCCTTATATGACAGCGCAGATGCTGCCTGCTATCGTATTTTTAGCTATGGCCGTGTTGTCCTTTGCTACGGGTTCATCCTGGGGTATTTTCGCGGTATCCATTCCTATCGTGATGCCTTTAGCTTATGCGGTAGAGGCGGATATTCCATTAGTGATTGGCGCCTTGTTATCAGCCAGCTCTTTTGGCAGTCAAGCCTGTTTCTACAGTGACTCTACTGTATTAGCAGCTCAGGGGTCAGGTTGTCATCTGGTCTCACACGCTATAACACAGCTGCCTTATTGCTTAATTGCGGCCAGTTTAGCTTTTGTAGGCTTTATCCTGATTGCTTAAGTGTCAGTAGTTCCATACGCAAGGCACCTTCGGGTGCCTTTTTCTATTCAGCAACAACGATAAGGCTACAGGCCAAATTTATCTTGGTTATAACTTTTAGCGATATAGAAAAGCTCAGGCTTTTAATCCATAAAAACGCACAGATTTACACGTCCTATCCATTTTTTACGAAATAGTGTTAGAACTAAGCTAGTTAGCGAAGGACTGGCTTGAAAAGCATAACTGGTCATTCCTTTATTCCATAAAGTTTTAGATAGTAAGACTTTTATGCATTAAGACCGCTAACTATCCAGACATCCGATTATTTCTAATTCATCTATACAAGACCAATCCATTAGTTATTTAACTTTCTACTCAGGCCTAGAATGCGCTCACTTTCTGCCAGGGCCAGCGCTCTGTGATACAGAACCCTAAGCACAACGAGGTTTTTATGCTTGATTCAACACAAGAGTTTTTATCCGGCAACGCTACACCAGAGGCCAGCAGGGCTTTACCTGTGCTGGATCTGAGCCTGATGGATGGCACAGCCGTTGAGCAGCAGTCTTTTATTCAGCAATTGCGTGTTGCAGCCCGTGATGTGGGTTTCTTTTACCTGACAGGTCATGGTCAGAGCGAGCAAAAGCAGCAACAGATTTTAGCGCTGGCCAAACAGTTTTTTGCATTGCCACTGGCCGATAAACATCAAGTGCAGATGATTCACTCTCCGCATTTTCGTGGTTACACAGGCTTAGGCGGTGAACTCACCCGTGGTCAGCCGGATATCCGCGAACAATTTGACATCATGCGGGAAGAAGCTGTACCGGCCAGGATTGATATCAGCCCTGCATGGCAAGGTTTAATAGGCCCTAACCAATGGCCAACCGCTTTACCACAGATGAAGACTGAACTGCTGAACTGGCAACAGTCGTTGTCAGACATCACGGTAAAATTAATGCGCGCTTTAATGCTGGCGTTACAACAACCTGCTGATGCCTTAGATGCCACCATAAAAGCTGGGCCTTATCAGCATATGAAGCTCATTCGTTATCCAGGCGTGGATGCAAAAGCGTCGAACAGCAAACAAGGTGTAGGTGCTCATAAAGATCCGGGTTACCTGACCTTGGTGGTGCAGGATGATCAATCTGGTTTAGAAGTGGAAACCGAACAAGGTTGGGTTTCTGTTGCTCCGCTGCCAGGCGCTTTTGTCGTCAATATTGGTGAGCTGCTGGAACTGGCGTCCAATGGCTACTTAAAGGCCACATTGCATCGTGTAGTCAGCCCGAATTCTGGCGTAGAGCGTTACTCCTGTGCCTTTTTTATGGCAGCTCAACTGGATGCGACCGTGCCTTTATTGCAGTTGCCGTCTCATTTAGCTGACGAAGCCAAAGGTCCGGCCAGCGATCCAACTAACCCATTGTTTTATCAGGTGGGCCAGAATGTGCTAAAAGGACGTTTACGTTCACACCGTGATGTAGCAGCGGCTCATTACGCAGAGTTAGCAAAAGCTGTTTAAGCTCAGCACAACCAAACATAAATAAAAAATATAACCAAGGTTTATTATGAAATTCCGTACTTTAAGTATTCATGCCGGACAACAACCAGACCCAAGCACAGGCGCTTTAGCTACGCCGGTGTATTTCACCAGCACCTTTAGTTACGGCACTGCCGAAGAAGGTCAGGCACGTTTTTCTGGCCAGAATCCGGGTTATATCTACAGTCGTTTTGCCAACCCTACAACCTCAGCTTTAGAGCAGAAATTAGCAGCGCTGGAAGGGGCAGACGAAGCTTTAGTAGTAGCCAGCGGTATGGCTGCTGTTAGCGCCATTATGTATGCGCTGACTAATGCAGGTGATGAAGTGGCTTTTATCGACCCTGTCTACGGCGGTACTGATGCCTTTTTACGGAATACCTTAACCCGTGCTGGTGTGACTTTAAGCCGTTACAGCAGCGATAAAGATTTTGCAGAACGGGTAAAACCCAATACCAAAGTGGTGTTATTTGAACCTATTACCAACCCCACCTTAAAAGTGATAGACAGCCGTATTGTGGTGGAAGCGGCCCGTAAAGTCGGCGCTTTGGTGATTTGTGACAATACCTTTTTAACGCCTTATTTATTCCGCCCGCTGGAAATAGGTGCTGATATTGTGATGCACAGCGGTACTAAGTACCTATCTGGCCATGGTGATATTATTGCCGGCATAGTGGCAGGACGCAGCGAGCTGATGCAGAAAATCCGTACTGTGGCGCTAAAACATATAGGCTCGCCTATAGGCCCGCAGGAAGCTTATTTACTGCAACGTGGCGTAAAAACTCTGACTTTGCGGATGGATGCTCATATCGAAAACGCCCGCAAAGTGGCTGACTTTTTAGCGGCTCATCCTAAAGTGGCCAAGGTGTATTACCCAGGTCATGCCAGTCATCCGGGGCATCAGGCTGTAGCAGACACAGCCACTGGTTTTGGTGGCATGGTGGCTGTGGATATCGAAGGTGGTTTTGCCAAAGCTGCAGTATTTTTAAATCAGCTGCAACTTTTCGCTCAAGCCGTAAGCTTAGGTGATGTGGAAAGCTTAGCTTGTCATCCTGCCAGCACTACTCATGCGGCTATGACTGCAGAGGACAGACAAAGAGCCGGTGTTACCGAAAATCTGGTGCGTCTGAGTATAGGCGTGGAAGATGCCGATGATTTAATTGCCGACTTAGCTCAGGCTCTGGCTAAGTTATAGCCAAAGCTCTGATAAGGAAATGGAAACAGGTTTTGTATATCCGTTAGCTGCGAATGTCGCAGCTAACTGGAGTTTCTGTCAAAGCTTTGGTAAATACAGTGTCGTCTTTTAGCTGATCCCCGGCCCTTGATTCGCTCAGTAAGCCTTCCTGCTCAGCGATCACTAAAGCCACCATAGTGTCGCCTGTGACGTTAGTGGTGGTTCTGATCATATCGACAATACGGTCGATAGCAGCGATAAAGGCGATACCTTCCAGTGGTAAACCTACTACGGATAAAGTCACAGTCAGCATCACCAGTGCCGTACCGGGCACACCGGCTGTGCCTAATGAAGCCAAAGTGGCAGTACCGACGATCAGCAGATAATCAATAAATTGCAGCTCAATGCCATATAAGTTCGCGATAAAGATAGCGGCTATTGCCGGATAAATACCACCACAACCATCCATATTAATGGTGGAGCCTAAGGGCAAAACAAAACCTGCGTAATCTTTAGATACTTTCAGATCTTCAGTCACGGCTTTGTAACTGGCTGGTAACGAGGCATAACTGGAGCATGTACTAAGAGCGACCAGCTGCACCGGGAAAATTGCTTTGAAATAGTCAGTGACTTTCATTGAGCTGAAAAAGTGTACAAAACCACCATAAGTCAGGCAGATATGCAGCAAACAGCCCACATAAATAGCCAGAATAAATTTGCCAAGCGGCAGCAGCATCTCTAAGCCATAAGTACCAACTACCCAGGCGATCAAACCAAATACTCCCAGAGGAGTAAACAGCAAGACCAAACGGGTCACTTCAAACATCATATCGGCACCAGAGCGCACTACTGCAAGCATAGCTGCGCCCTTTTCGCCTATATTGCGCAGCGCCAGCCCCAACAAAATAGCAAACAACATCACAGGTAAAACCTGGCCCTGGGCCATAGCTGCAATAGGATTGGCTGGGATTAAATCTACTAACACCTGACTGACAGGAGGTATGACTTTTTCAGTAACTTGTGCCGCCACTAAGTTCTGGCCTGTTTCAAACTGAAAGGCGGTGCCGACACCAAGACCTATCAGGCTGGCAATCACAGCTGTCAATAAAAATAGCCCCACAGTTTTACTGGCGATACGACCTAAGCCTTTGCCTTGCCCCAGTGAGGTAATACTTAAAATCAAACTAAAAAACACCAGCGGGATCACTAACATTTTAATAGCGTTGATATAGGCAGTGCCCAACGGCTTTAATAGCAACGCGTCAGTACCTAAGACTAAACCCGCGATCACACCCAGAGCCATAGCAACTAACACCTGCTGCCAGAGCGCAAATTTTAAATTGATGTTTTTCATAACAAATTCCGAGAAATAGAGTCGGCCAGTATAAGTGCTATACGGGAGTGGACCAATTCAGTTCAGTTCTAAGAAAGAACCAAAAGGAGCAAGGTAAGGGTTATTACCACCTCCAAAATATGATATTCAATTTTGGAATATAAATACAGTTTACACAAATATTTCGATCTAATAGATTGAAGTTGTTGTCGCAACTCACCGTCAGCGAGAAGCGACAACTACTCTGGTTTGAATGGATTCGAAATTCGTAGAGCACAAGAAGTGCTACCCCAGCTACGTCCTATTCCTTGTCCTGTTGCTTGTGGTCCAGAGTCTTTATCGACTTCAGTGACTACCCCAATATAGCCCTGTCCGTGTTGGTCGGGGCTTTTTTTAAAAAACATATATCTATTTGAAATATCAAATCACAATTTGTTGAAATATTCACATAAAAGTTTCGGTATGATCTGAAGGTAATACATCATTGAAAGGACTTAGCATGACGATAAAAACTCCACTGGCATCCGCTATCACTCTGGCGCTGATTAGCAGCACTTACAGCACGAGCACTCTGGCGCAGCAGGCGCAGGCCGATGTAGAAAAAATCTCAGTGATAGGCAGTCGTCTATCTGTGCGATCAGCCACCGAAACCAGCTCACCAGTAGATATTATTGATGAAGCTCAACTAGCAGGCACAGGGGCACTGGAAACCGCAAAAGCTTTGCAAATGCTGGTTCCGAGCTTTAACTTCCCAACATCTTCTATTACAGACGGCTCTGATGCGGTAAAACCAGCCAGTTTAAGAGGTTTGTCGCCTGACCATACTTTGGTACTGGTGAATGGGAAAAGACGCCATGGCACAGCTTTAGTGCACCTGAACGGTACTATGGGCCGCGGTAGTTCCAACGTCGATTTGAATGCAATCCCAGTCTCAGCTATTAAACGTATTGAAGTGCTGCGTGATGGTGCCGCGGCTCAATACGGCTCAGATGCTATTGCAGGCGTTATTAACATAGTACTGAAAGATCAGGCTGGCTCAGGTGAAGTTACAGCCAGTGGCGGACAAACCTATGAAGGCGATGGTGAATACTACAAAGCCGCTATCAATTCAGGCTTTCGTTTTGCCGATACAGGTTTTGTAAACTTCAGTGTTGAACAGCAACACAAAAATGGTACCAACAGAGCGGGTTTAGACCCACGTGAGCAATACAACCCGGTCAATGGAGCTCCGGACCCGCGCGAAGCCAGTTTTAACCGCTTAAGTCACAAAGTAGGTGATGCAGCTTTTAAACAACAAGCTGTGTTTGTTAATGCAGGCTACGAGTATGGCAGCACAGAATGGTACGCCTTTGGTGGAGCCAGTCACAGAGAATCAGCTTCAGGTGCATTCTACCGGATAGCAAAAGACGCCCGTAACATCCCGGAAATTTATCCTGACGGCTATCTGCCGGAAATAGCACCGGAATCAGGTGATTACTCCTTAACGGCAGGTGTTAAATTTGATGTGGCCGATTGGCGTCTGGATTTTTCAGCAGGCACGGGCGAAAGCAGCTTCAAATACTATGTCAATAATTCGCTGAATGCGTCTTTTGGCCCACAGAGCCCAACCAGCGCGTATGCCGGTGAGCTGGTCAATGCTGAGCAAAACTTTAATCTGGATGCCAGTAAAAGATACAGCTTTGTCAACGACTCAGAACTGGTGGTTTCAACAGGCTTAAGCCGTCGTCACAACAGTTATCAGATCAACGCTGGCGAACAGTTGTCATGGCGCAATTATGGTTATCAGAATAAAGCCGGAGGCATTCAGGGTTTTGGTGGTTTTACACCAGAGTCAGAAGTCGACGAATCGCGCCACAATACTGCGCTTTATCTGGAACTTGAAAACGCTTTAACCGACGACTTTACCTGGGGTGCTGCTTTGCGTCAGGAAGATTATTCCGACTTTGGCAGTGACACCAGCTGGAAACTGTCTGGCCGTTATCAGTTGACTGAGAAATGGGCTATCCGTGCTACTGCCAACGATGCATTCCGCGCTCCTAGCGTGCAGCAACTGTATTTTTCTAACTTGTCGACGCTTTTTGTTGCAGACCCACAAACCGGCGTGCTGACACCTACTGAATCTGGCACCTTTAACAATATATCTGCGGTCACCCGAGCTATTGGCCAGGGTGATTTAAAAGCAGAGTCGGCGTTAAGTTTCAGTGGCGGTATCACCTTTCAGGGCGATGACGGCTTTAGCTTCACGCTGGATGGCTACCGTATTGAGCTGGACGACCGTGTAATACTGACAGGCAGCGTCAGCCGTGCCGACAGTGCTGCTTTAGCTGATATCTTGGGTGATTCAGGTGCAAACTCTGTTCGTTTCTTTACCAACGCAGTAGATACCACCACTCAGGGCCTGGAAGCTGTAGTGGCTTATCAGTGGGATGCTGGTTTGTGGGGTGAATGGAAAACCTCATTCAGTGCGCAATACAACGATACGGATATAGACGCCATTCGTGTGCCTGCTTTACTGGATGGTCTTCAGAGTAAGCTGTTTGACCGGGTGGAACAGGTACGTTTAACCAAAGCTAACCCGCACAAAGGCGCGGTTTGGAGCCTGACGCAGGATTACAAACAGCTACAAACTAATCTGAGATTCAACTACTTTGGTCCTTACACTATTGGTTATGCCACAGGCGATAAAACTTATAGCGGTAAAACCACAGTGGATATCAGTTTCCACTATGAGCTGACAGACCTGTTACGTTTTGGTTTTGGTGCCAACAACCTGTTTGATACCTATCCGGATAAACAACCAGAGATCAACAGCTTCAATGGCATCTTTATTTACCCTAATACCAATGCACCTTTTGGCTTTAACGGCGGCTCTTATTACGCCGATCTGAGTTATCGCTTCTAAAGTGATTCCATCGAAAAAGGCAGCTGAAGCTGCCTTTTTTTATTCACTGTGCATTAGCGCGTGCTGACAATATTAAATGCCCTCACCCAAAAAAACCTTGGTATAACGGGGCTTCACCCAGGCTTGTTGGCCCAATGATAAACCCAGTTGTTTAAACCTATCCCTGGCCAGCTCGACATGAATAAGTTGCTGGCTATCTTTGGCTCGTAGCTCCAACCGGACATTAGGCCCTACTGTAGTAATGAGGTCGACTTTAGCTTCCAAAGCCTCGTCCGTAGGTTTGAGCAACAGATCAATTTCATGCGGCCGTACATAAGCAAAACCACTTTCTTCTTGCTCGTTGGTAAATTCTGGCGAGGCCACAGATAACTGGCCAATGTCAGCTTTGCCTTGTTTCACCCGGGCATGGAACAGGTTTACATTGCCTAAAAACTCATAGACAAAAGGATTGGCCGGGTTGTCGTACACTTGCTCGGGTGAGCCTTGCTGCTCAATCCGGCCTTTGTTCATCACCACTATTTTGTCGGCCACTTCCAGCGCTTCTTCCTGATCGTGGGTGACAAAAACACTAGTGACATGAATTTCATCGTGTAGTCGTCTCAGCCAGCGACGCAATTCAGCCCTGACCTTGGCATCCAGCGCACCAAAGGGTTCATCCAGCAGCAGTACTTTAGGCTCTACGGCCAAAGCCCGGGCTAAGGCAATACGTTGACGCTGACCACCGGATAGCTGTGACGGATAGCGGTCGGCCGTCCAGTCCAATTGCACCAGCTCTGGTAAATGCTGCACTTTTTTGCGGATATGCTCCGGTGAAGGACGATGCTTTTTGGGTTTGACTGTTAAACCAAAAGCAACGTTTTCATAGACGGTCATATGCTTAAACAGCGCATAGTGCTGAAATACAAAACCTACACCACGTTCTGAAACATGGCGGGCGCTGATATCCAGATCATCAAAATGGATACTGCCACTGTCGGCTTGCTCTAAGCCGGCAATAATACGCAATAAGCTGGTTTTGCCTGAACCTGAAGGGCCAAGTAAGGCGGTTAATTCGCCGGTCTGAATGGATAAACTGACATTATCGACGGCAACAAAGTCGCCAAATTTCTTATTGATCTGATCTATGCGGATGCTCATAGTTAGGCTCTGAGTTCAGGTTGTAGCCAGCATAGCTTTTGCTGTTAGCGGCTCAACATCACTTCAGATCCGGTGGTCCGGTGCGCAGAAGCAGGTGAAAAAATTGGTTCCCTAAGTAATTGCAGTTGCGGCAAGGCGACCAGTGAAAGAATCCCCATGAACATAGTGGCCTATGTGATTGGGGTGATAGAGCATGGTCAACACAGCAGCAGCTTCAAGTACGACGGGCAGGTTCACTGAGGGAAACAGTCTGAACCTTTGAGACTAAGGTTTATCCAGTCGTAGTTTTTCGTTTTTTTCCAGCTGCACTAATTTACCCTGATGAAACACCAGTTCAATAGAACCAAACTCTACTCGACCCACCAGTTTTTCCAGTTTATCGAGCAGTTGGTTCAGCAAATCTGCAGATAGTTCTTTTGCCGCCATCTCTGTTCTCCTTAAGGACATCTGTATTTCTTTAAGCATTAAAGCAGAGCCAACTAATAACTTAAAATACTTTAAAGTAGCAAAATTATACGAAAAAGAAATATGAGACTGTAATAGAAAAAGGCCAGAGTGGTCGCTCTGGCCTTTTTGTTTGATCCCAACAAATTAGAGATCTGAATAGGTAAAAGCAGGTTTTACTTAATGACGTGGAGCTTCGTCGCCGTCGTCTTCGTCATCCTCGAAGTCGCCGTCTTCGTCTTCACCACCTTCAAAATAGGTGCCCCAGCCATCGTATTCGACACCAAACTTCTGCGCTAAGGCTTCCAGTTTAATCGCATCTGCTGTGATGCTGGCGCCGTCCAGCGACTGTTCACGAATAGCGTCGAATACCCAGGCTGTGCCGCCTTCTTCAAATTCAACTTCTTCGGCGTCTGTTACTTCGTAACCTAATTTAAAGACTTCCACAGCCAGTTTTTCTAAGCGGGCAAAATCTTCATGGTAAAAATGGTGTTCGATGGTGTATTCCGCATCCGGATCGCTGCCATCTTCCATCAGTGCAGCTATGGTGTCTTCAGTAAATTCTTGCCAGTTTTCCATGATATTACCCCGTGACAGTCAATGAGTCGGCAGTGTAGTCGGTTGCCACTTCGCTATCAAGCAGCTTAATCTTATCTGCCATCTGTTGCCGTATGGTTTCAGCCAGTTCACGGGCCGGAGTTCCTGCTTCAGGATAAATAGGTGGCATGATTTCAATAATGACTCTGCCATTATTCCACTTGTTTAACCGCACTTTGCCGGTGTTACTCATGCAGATGGGCACCAGCGGCACTTTGGCTTGCTGAGCAATATGAAAAGCGCCAGTTTTAAAAGGCAATAAACCACGACCATAACTGCGGGTGCCTTCAGGAAACACCCAGACCGATACTTTGTCTTGCACTATACGGTCGACTGCGCCTTGCATAGTGCCTACAGCTTTTGATTTGTTGGCTCTGTCGATTAGTATGTTGCCACTGAGCCAATACAGCTGACCAAAAAACGGGATCCATTTCAGACTTTTTTTACCTATGGTGACAGTACCTGGCAACAAGGCTTTGCTGATGGTGAATAAATCGTAGTTATTCTGATGGTTGGCTAAAAATACACAAGGCATAGCTGCCGTCACTTCAGCAGACTGGCGAACTTCCACTTTTAAACCAAAGATCCAGGCCGACCAGCCATACCAGCTGGAAAATAAGGCGACATTCGGGACATAAAAAGGACGCACCAGACAGATCAGCAAACCCACTAAGGCACTGATTATAATAAAGATGGTGACCAGCACCAGACGAATAATGGCTAACACAAAAGGGCCCCTGTATTTTACAAGGGCCTGAGTATAACGGTTTGGGATCATAAGTCTGGTTTGATCTGTTTCCCCGTCGTACTTGACGCTGCAGCTTTGTTGACTGCGCCATCCCGCCCCAGTCACATAGTGAACTATGCTCCTGGGGTCGTGCTGACTTGTCGCCTCGCTGCAACCTCAATTACTTAGGGGAAATAATAAGTTGCATCTGACGCTGCAGTACAAGGGCGGGGATAAACCCCGCCCATTATATGGACTCCCCTGAACTATCAACAGATTTTCTCACACTGGTATAGATGCGC
>NZ_LAMX01000049.1:0-1186 GCF_001275035.1 Rheinheimera sp. KL1 | reverse complement strand
AATCAATCTTGAATAAATGCGAGTGGGACAACGACGATTACAGCTTTACTTTGAACGTACTCGCTGAGCCTGAAGAATACGAATTGGATGACAATGATGACCAATAAACAAAAACTAGAACTTACTTGGATTGGTAAAGAAAAACGACCTCGTTTGGAGCCACGGATTTTTCTTGAAGATAGTGAATTGTCTTTTCAAGGTGAGAAAAAAGAAGGGCTTTTTAATGATAACCTTCTTATTCATGGTGACAATCTTTTGGCCTTAAAAGCATTAGAACAAGATTATGTTGGGAAAATTAAATGCATTTTTATTGATCCCCCTTATAATACGGGGAGTGCTTTTTCTCATTATGATGATGGTTTAGAGCATTCGATGTGGTTATCTCTTATTCGTGATAGGTTGTTAATTTTACAGTCTTTGTTATCTATAGAAGGGAGTATTTGGATTACAATTGATGATGCTGAGGGGCATTATTTAAAAGTACTTTGTGATGAGATTTTTGGCCGTTCTAACTTTATAGGTCAAGTTACTTGGCAGAAAACTACAAGTATTCACAATAATGCGATATTGTTTTCGTCAAATACTGATATGGTTTTGGCTTACGCCAAAAATATTGATTTTTTCTCAATGGGAAGAATTCCAAGATCTGAACGCAACACGCAAGATTACAAAAACCAAGATGATGATCCTAGAGGACCATGGGCATCAAGTCCATTACATGTTAGTTTAACTTCTGGACAGAGGGGAAAACAATATGCACTGACTGGGAAAAGTACAGGCTTGTATCCTATAGTTGGACCTAATGGGCAAGAGGTTTATCCCCCCAAGGGCCGTTGTTGGGCATATTCTCCTGAGACAATAAAAGACTTTGAACGTCAAAATCTTATCTGGTGGGGGAAAGATGGAAATAATCAACCGCGCTTAAAAAGGTTTATTAAAGATAACAAAGAAGGTGTAGTTCCATCCACATTATGGCTTTCTGAAGACGTTGGCCACAATCAAGAAGCAAAGGCTGAAAACAATACTCTTTTACCAGATTTAGATAAGCTTTTTTCAACTCCGAAACCTGAACGATTATTAGAGAGAGTTATACGTTTAAGTACTAACCCAGGAGATATTGTTCTCGATTCATTTGCTGGTTCCGGTACTACCGGCGCAGTAGCACACAAAATGGGGCGTCGTTGGA
>NZ_LAMX01000017.1:0-1198 GCF_001275035.1 Rheinheimera sp. KL1 | reverse complement strand
TGACCTATCCCCCAAATTTAAGACCATGACATTGATGAGATTTCCAATAAAATGGAACCAATGGAGATCTCAAAATGAAAAAACGTTACACCGAAGAACAAATCATCAAAGCCATCAAGCAGCATGAAGCAGGCACGAAGGTCGAGGACTTATGCCGTGAGATGGGCATATCCGTCGGGACCTTCTACAACTGGCGCAGTAAGTACGCAGGACTGGAAGTGAACGAAGCCAAGCGACTGAAGGAGCTTGAGGCAGAGAACAACAAGCTTAAGAAAATGCTGGCCGACAAGATGCTCGAAGTCGAAGCGATGAAGGATGTACTGTCAAAAAAGTGGTGACGCCAGCGGCAAGGAAACCTGTTGCTCAGCATTTGATAGAAGCTTTCCGCCTGAGTGAACGGGTGGCTTGCAAGTTGGCGGGATTGAGTAGAACAGCATTGCGGTATAAGCCAAAAACGAATGCAGATCACAGCATACGGCAGCGGCTGAAAGCATTGGCAACCCAATATCCGCGCTATGGCTATCTGATGTTGCATGGTCTGCTTCGGGGCGAAGGCTGGGTCAAAAACCGTAAACATACCTATCGCCTTTATACCGAAGAAGGTTTGCAGGTGCGTACGAAGAAACGCAAAAAGCTGACACGACCACGGCAGCCGATGGAAGTGCCTACAGCGGTGAATCAGCGTTGGTCTATGGACTTTGTATCGGACCAACTGAGCAATGGCAGGCGCTTTCGGGTTCTAAATGTGGTGGATGATTATTCGCGTGAAATGGTTGGGCAATTGGTTTCGGTTTCCATCAGTGGCAGACAAGTCGCCAGATTCTTGAGTTTGCTGATTGAGCAACGCGGCAAACCAAACAAGGTAATCTGTGACAACGGAACTGAATTTACCAGCAAAGCGATGTTCTTCTGGAGCAAAGAAACCGGTGTTACTCTGGGTTTTATTCAGCCAGGTAAACCAACACAAAACGCATTTGTAGAAAGTTTGAATGGCAAGTTCAGAAACGAATGCTTGAACCAACACTGGTTTAGAACGATGGACGAGGCCAGATACGAAATAGATTTATGGCGCGAGCATTACAATCATATTCGCCCGCACAGTTCGTTGAATTACATGTCGCCTGTTGAGTATGCAAAGCAGGCAGCATAAGCTGGAAAATCTCATCACGGGATTGGTATTAATTCCGGGGAAAGGTCA
>NZ_LAMX01000024.1:0-1224 GCF_001275035.1 Rheinheimera sp. KL1 | reverse complement strand
ATGGCTAAGGCTAAATTCGAACGTAATAAACCGCACGTTAACGTGGGCACCATCGGTCACGTAGACCACGGTAAAACTACTTTAACTGCTGCTATCACTAACGTACTGGCTAAGCACTACGGTGGTCAGGCGTTCGCTTTCGATCAAATCGACAAAGCGCCAGAAGAGAAAGCTCGTGGTATCACGATCAACACATCTCACGTTGAATACGACACACCAACTCGTCACTACGCTCACGTAGACTGCCCAGGCCACGCTGACTATGTGAAGAACATGATCACTGGTGCTGCACAGATGGACGGCGCAATCCTGGTTGTTGCTGCAACTGACGGCCCAATGCCACAGACTCGTGAGCACATCCTGTTATCTCGTCAGGTAGGTGTACCTTTCATCGTTGTATTCATGAACAAATGTGACATGGTTGACGACGAAGAGCTGTTAGAGCTGGTGGAGATGGAAGTTCGTGAACTTCTGTCAGACTACGATTTCCCAGGTGATGACCTGCCGGTAATCCGTGGTTCAGCGTTAAAAGGTCTGGAAGGCGATGCAACGTGGGAACCAAAAATCCTGGAATTAGCAGCAGCTTTAGATTCTTACATCCCAGAGCCAGTACGTGCGATTGATAAGCCATTCATCATGCCAATCGAAGACGTATTCTCAATTGCTGGTCGTGGTACTGTAGTAACAGGCCGTGTAGAGCAAGGTATCATCAAAGTTGGTGAAGCAGTAGAAATCGTTGGTCTGAAAGACACAGTGACGACTACTTGTACTGGTGTTGAAATGTTCCGTAAACTGTTAGACGAAGGTCGTGCAGGCGAGAACATTGGTGCTCTGTTACGTGGTACTAAACGTGAAGACGTAGAACGTGGTCAAGTATTAGCGAAGCCAGGTTCAATCAAGCCACACACCAAGTTCGAAGGTGAAGTGTACGTGTTATCAAAAGAAGAAGGTGGTCGTCATACTCCATTCTTCAAAGGTTACCGTCCACAGTTCTACTTCCGTACGACAGACGTGACTGGTTCAGTAGAACTGCCAGAAGGCGTAGAGATGGTAATGCCAGGCGACAACCTGAAGTTTGTTGTAGAGCTGATTAACCCAATCGCGATGGACGAAGGTTTACGCTTCGCAATCCGTGAAGGTGGCCGCACAGTAGGTGCTGGTGTAGTATCTAAAGTACTGGCTTAATTGTCAGAACTTTGAAAAAGGCCCTTCGGGGCCTTTTTT
>NZ_LAMX01000039.1:0-1253 GCF_001275035.1 Rheinheimera sp. KL1 | reverse complement strand
CGTCGCTACCGACTCCTCACTCAAACACTCCCAGCCTTAAAACCTTGGCCACCCAATTTTGTCCGGCTCGCGCCCTAATGGGGGATTGGTGCCAGTAGTTGGTACCCAGTTGTCACTTAAAATGCCTGAGAAAAGACATATGTGAAAGGCGGGAGTGTGCCAATAGCAGACAATAAAACTTAGATTTGGAAATTACGCTTTAAAGTTTTGCGGCTTATTACCATTGGACTCCCTTCACGAATTCAGTTAATTAGTGTTGCTATTTCTGCATGCCGCTGAGGATACTCATTAAAGCCAACGCTGTCTTACTATCATCTTTTTCCAATGCTTCTTTTATTTGTTGTTTAATAACATCTATTTGCTCTTGGGTTAGTGGTTGCATATTCCTGTCGTTTGAAATTGTTGAGTGAACAGTATGCCTAATCGCTTCTTCTTTCGATATTTTTCTAATCTTCGCCATCTCTCGATTTTTAGCAAATTTCTGATTCACATCGGAACTTGCAGATCTTATCTTGGGCAGAATCTTCTTGATGAATAGAGCAATTATCGAGCATAGAACTAAGATAAAAAGAACAATTCCTACGACTGCGATTATGTTATGCCGAGTTACTATTCGTTGGTTTTCGGCTTGTCCGAGTTCTTTTGATTCTTGCAATGCAGTCGAAAAACCAATAAGTCTATATTTTTCAGATAAATACTTAGCATCGCCACCAAGAAAATCCCCGCTATTTTTGAAATACTTTAAAGTTAAAAGCGGATCTTCACCTTGCTCGGCTAAAGCTCTTATGATTCGCTTATCATCGCTATTATTGTAAAATCGTCTATGAGAACTTATTGATGTTTTACCTACATATATAGTTACTTCATAAGGCTCAGAATAAATGTTGAAGGCTGAATTGCATGAATCTGCTTTTTGAAATATGTCATTTGTTCTAAGAGGGCAATTAATGCTTATTGAGACGCTAATGTCTTTATTTAGCTCCCATGTGTAATCATTCCCGCGTTTAATTGAATGTATTGGTCCCCCAAGTTCTGAAGCGAAGAGCCTCACCGATATGATTGCGATTGCGACGAACAGGATACGTGCGAGTATTTTCATTCTAAGTGATACGATTTTAAATAGCATTTTAATATGTTAGGACCGTACCACAGATAAGTATGCTCGACGAATTTTTCTTGAAGCAAACTTTGGGGTCTGGTCCTGAGGTATCCCCACAAAATATTTAATGAAAACAAAAAGATGAGTTAAGAAG
>NZ_LAMX01000047.1:0-1312 GCF_001275035.1 Rheinheimera sp. KL1 | reverse complement strand
GTAGATGTATGGACTCCCCTCCCTGCGAGGGATTATGGTGAAGTTGTCACACAAACCAAAAGAGAGTCCATACATGGAAAACTATACCGTGCTTGCTATCGACCTTGCAAAATTAGTCTTTCAGATAGTGAAAACAACAGGTTTCGGCAAACTGATTTATAACAAAAAGGTGAGCCGGGAAAAGCTTAAAGAATTACTGCGTAAAGAGCCAAAAGCGCTGGTAGTGATGGAAGCCTGCGGAGGTAGTCACTACTGGTGTCGCTATGCGCAGTCGCTTGGTCATGAGGTGAAAGCCTTGCCAGCACGCCGGGTGAAAGCGTTTCGTCAGGGACAAAAAACCGATGCAAATGATGCATTAGCCATTGCGACAGCGGCCCGGCAGGTGAACATGAAACCAGCGAGAATTCTGACGACAGAAGAGCAGGGTTTGCAAGGAATTGAAAAGATGCGCCAGTTGTTAGTAGCACATAAAACCGCGATGAGTAATCAGCTTCGTGGATTGCTGAATGAATTTGGTGTGGTCATTGCCAAAAGCGATGCGGCCTTGCGTTCTGCTATACCCGAAGTGCTGGAAGATGGTGAAAATGACGTACCGATGAGCTTTCGTGAAAGTATCGCTCAGATGTGGGGCTTGCTTCAGACCTTAGAGGCAGAGTTAGCTCAATTAACGCGACAACAAACGGCGTTGACGATGCAGGATGAGCAAAGCCGTTCATTGATAGAGCTCGAAGGTGTGGGTCCGATAGGTGCATTGGGCTTAAAGCTGGCGATAGGCAATGGCTCGCATTTTAAAAATGGCCGAGATGCAGCTGCATGCTTAGGATTAACGCCGGTTCAGCACAGCAGTGGTGGCAAACAAAAAATAGGGTCAATCAGCCAAATGAGCGGGCATAAACGCCTACGCTCGGTGCTTATTCAGGGGGCGATATCGGTCCTGAGTTATTTAGATAAGCGAGAGGCCAGAACGGCGAAAGAGATATGGTTAAAAGCGCTGATGCAACGCAGAGGAAAGCGAATTGCGGCAGTGGCGCTGGCTAATAAGACTATCCGTACAGCCTGGGCGATGCTCAGTCGTGGAGAGAGTTACAAAGCGTCGTTGCAAACGGCGTAACGAGTTCTATCAAACAGATGCTTGAAACACAGGTAAGACCGACCATCAAGAGCCTGTGCGCCCCACAGCGTTGAGAAAACCGCTTCGTAGAGAAGGCGTGATGGTGCGAATACATTGAAGGTGCAGAGGTAGCTCCTCACGAAAGCCCGTATATAAGTGCGCATCTATACCAGTGTGAGAAAATCTGTTGATAGTTCAGGG
>NZ_LAMX01000045.1:0-1315 GCF_001275035.1 Rheinheimera sp. KL1 | reverse complement strand
CTGAGGAATCCCCACAAATGGAGTAGGTAAAACAAATAGTTAGGCGAGATGGGAACATTCATGGCAGTTCCTGATCTGATCTTTCGCCAAAAAAATTAACCAGTAGCACGCCATGAATGTTCAACGAATGCTCGCCGATTTTCTCTCATTTGTCACGCCAATAAACATGCATAAAACCAGAATGGCGTCACTTTGCGCATCGTTGCAAAGTTTAGTCACCAACGGCAAATGTACGGTCACTGCCATTGGTCGCGGAATTCAAAGTGCCGCTACTGAAAAAAGCTGTATTAAAAGAGCCGACCGGCTGCTGAGTAACGAAGGTTTACAGGACGACATTCCGCTGATTTATACGGCACTGACGAAGGCATTAGTTCAAACTAAACAGCCACTTATCCTGGTTGATTGGAGTAACGCTGACAATAAAAAGCGTCACTTTATCTTGCGGGCCAGCCTCGCACTCGAAGGGCGCTCTTTGACCTTGCTGCAAGAAGTGAAAGCGATTGATGAGTACAACTGCCCACGCGTGCATCAGGCATTTTTACTGCGCCTCAAGGCAAGCCTGCCTGCGGATTGTCAACCGGTTATCGTCACCGACGCCGGTTTTAAGGTGCCGTGGCTGAAACAAATTCGTAAGTTGGGCTGGCATTATATTACTCGGGTGCGCGGCAATCAGACGCTGCAACTACCTGATTCCCGTGCATTTATCAGTGTGGACCTGCTTTACAAAAAAGCCAGAACGACGCCGCAATGTCTGGGTAGAATTAAGCTCACCAGCAGCGTTATGTCACCACTGCAGTGTTAGTCGGCACGCACTGGAAGCTTCGAAAACGCGATAAACATAAGTCATACAAAGAGCCGTGGTTACTGGTGAGTTCTTTAGCGCAAACAACTGATTATGCGTCAAAAATCGCTAAGTGTTACAGCGCCAGAATGCAAATTGAAGAGAGCTTCCGCGACCAGAAAAGCCAGACATATGGTCTTGGCAGCAACGCGCATCGAACCTATAAAAAGGAACGTCTCAAAGTGCTGTTGCTGCTTGCTGCGCTCGCCAATTGGCTTCATTACATGCTGGGATTGGCGGTGGAAATCAGTGGCCAACATAGGTCGTTGCAAGCCAACAGCATCAAACATCGACGGGTGTTGTCGTGCAATTATTTAGGAATGCGGTTATGTCGTCTGGCACGGCTGACTATCTCAGCGCAGGATATCCAAGCCGCCATCAGGCAAATCATGACTTGGGCTGAAAAGTGGGATTGGAAAAGTATTAAATCTGTAAGTTATTGATATGATTATAGGGTTTGTGGGGATCCGTCAG
>NZ_LAMX01000031.1:0-3051 GCF_001275035.1 Rheinheimera sp. KL1 | reverse complement strand
CTTGGCAGTCAGAGGCGATGAAGGACGTGCTAACCTGCGAAAAGCTGTGAGAAGTCGGTAAGAGACGCTAGACTCACAGATGTCCGAATGGGGAAACCCACCTGATTTATCAGGTATCGTATGATGAATACATAGTCATACGAGGCGAACCGGGAGAACTGAAACATCTAAGTACCCCGAGGAAAAGAAATCAACCGAGATCCCCTTAGTAGCGGCGAGCGAACGGGGGCTAGCCCTTAAGTTGGTAAAGCGTTAGTGGAACGCTCTGGAAAGTGCGGCGATACAGGGTGATAGCCCCGTACACGAAAAGGCTTTATCAATGAAAACGAGTAGGACGGGACACGTGGTATCCTGTTTGAACATGGGGGGACCATCCTCCAAGGCTAAATACTCCTGACTGACCGATAGTGAACCAGTACCGTGAGGGAAAGGCGAAAAGAACCCCTGTTAGGGGAGTGAAATAGAACCTGAAACCGTGTACGTACAAGCAGTGGGAGCCCACTTGTTGGGTGACTGCGTACCTTTTGTATAATGGGTCAGCGACTTACATTCTGTAGCGAGGTTAACCGAATAGGGGAGCCGTAGGGAAACCGAGTCTTAACTGGGCGAATAGTTGCAGGGTGTAGACCCGAAACCGGGCGATCTATCCATGAGCAGGTTGAAGGTTGGGTAACACTAACTGGAGGACCGAACCCACAAATGTTGAAAAATTTGGGGATGACTTGTGGATCGGAGTGAAAGGCTAATCAAGCTCGGAGATATCTGGTTCTCCTCGAAAGCTATTTAGGTAGCGCCTCGAGCGAATACCATTGGGGGTAGAGCACTGTTAAGGCTAGGGGGTCATCCCGACTTACCAACCTTTGCAAACTCCGAATACCAATGAGTACTACTCGGGAGACACACGACGGGTGCTAACGTCCGCCGTGAAAAGGGAAACAACCCAGACCACCAGCTAAGGTCCCAAAGTCATGGTTAAGTGGAAAACGATGTGGAAAGGCATAGACAGCTAGGAGGTTGGCTTAGAAGCAGCCACCCTTTAAAGAAAGCGTAATAGCTCACTAGTCGAGTCGGTCTGCGCGGAAGATGTAACGGGGCTAAACCATGCACCGAAGCTGTGGACTTGCACTAAGTGCAAGTGGTAGAGGAGCGTTCTGTAAGCCGTTGAAGGTATCTCGTGAGGGATGCTGGAGGTATCAGAAGTGCGAATGCTGACATAAGTAACGATAAGGGGAGTGAAAAACTTCCCCGCCGGAAGACCAAGGGTTCCTATCCCATGCTAATCAGGGTAGGGTAAGTCGGCCCCTAAGGCGAGGGCGAAAGCCGTAGTCGATGGGAAACGGGTTAATATTCCCGTACCGACAATACTGCGATGGGGGGACGGAGAAAGCTAGGCAGGCATGGCGTTGGTAGTCCATGTGAAAGTGCGTAGGAAGGGGGATTAGGCAAATCCGGTTCCCTATATTCTGAGACACGAGACGAGCCACTACGGTGGTGAAGCTGTTGACGCTACGCTTCCAGGAAAAGCCTCTAAGCTTCAGGTATTGTTGACCGTACTCGAAACCGACACAGGTGGTCAGGTAGAGCATACCAAGGCGCTTGAGAGAACTCTGGTGAAGGAACTAGGCAAAATAGTACCGTAACTTCGGGAGAAGGTACGCTCTTGTGGGTGAAGGACTTGCTCCGTAAGCCTATGAGAGTCGCAGTGACCAGCTGGCTGCAACTGTTTATTAAAAACACAGCACTCTGCAAACTCGTAAGAGGACGTATAGGGTGTGACACCTGCCCGGTGCCGGAAGGTTAATTGATGGGGTTAGCGCAAGCGAAGCTCTTGATCGAAGCCCCGGTAAACGGCGGCCGTAACTATAACGGTCCTAAGGTAGCGAAATTCCTTGTCGGGTAAGTTCCGACCTGCACGAATGGTGTAATGATGGCCAGGCTGTCTCCACCAGAGACTCAGTGAAATTGAAATTGCGGTGAAGATGCCGTATACCCGCGGCTAGACGGAAAGACCCCGTGAACCTTTACTATAGCTTGGCACTGAACATTGACCCTACATGTGTAGGATAGGTGGGAGACTTTGAAGTTGGAACGCCAGTTCTGATGGAGTCGTCCTTGAAATACCACCCTTGTATGTTTGATGTTCTAACGTGGGCCCCTAATCGGGGTTGCGGACAGTGTCTGGTGGGTAGTTTGACTGGGGCGGTCTCCTCCTAAAGAGTAACGGAGGAGCACGAAGGTTGGCTAAGTACGGTCGGACATCGTACGGTTAGTGCAAAGGCAGAAGCCAGCTTAACTGCGAGACAGACACGTCGAGCAGGTACGAAAGTAGGTCTTAGTGATCCGGTGGTTCTGTATGGAAGGGCCATCGCTCAACGGATAAAAGGTACTCCGGGGATAACAGGCTGATACCGCCCAAGAGTTCATATCGACGGCGGTGTTTGGCACCTCGATGTCGGCTCATCACATCCTGGGGCTGAAGTCGGTCCCAAGGGTATGGCTGTTCGCCATTTAAAGTGGTACGCGAGCTGGGTTTAGAACGTCGTGAGACAGTTCGGTCCCTATCTGCCGTGGGCGTTGGATGATTGATTGGAGTTGCTCCTAGTACGAGAGGACCGGAGTGAACGAACCGCTGGTGTTCGGGTTGTCATGCCAATGGCACTGCCCGGTAGCTATGTTCGGAACGGATAACCGCTGAAAGCATCTAAGCGGGAAGCCGGCCAAAAGATGAGTCATCCCTTGTACCTTGAGTACACATAAGGGTCGTTGGAGACCACAACGTTGATAGGTGAGGTGTGGAAGCGTGGTGACACGTTAAGCTAACTCATACTAATTGCCCGAGAGGCTTAACCATACAACGCCCAAGGTGTTTGTGTGGGTGTGATAAAGAATTCGAATCAGCTTGCTTGTTAAAGACATAAAAACAGTTTTTGCCTGGTGGCAATAGCGCTGTGGAACCACCTGACTCCATTCCGAACTCAGAAGTGAAACGCAGCCGCGACGATGGTAGTGTGGCAGATGCCATGCGAGAGTAGTTCACCGCCAGGCTCCCAA
>NZ_LAMX01000037.1:0-4702 GCF_001275035.1 Rheinheimera sp. KL1 | reverse complement strand
TCCAGCAAATATGCGTACAAAAATAATGCCAGTCAGCTTAACTGACTGGCATTAGGGATGAAGCCTGTGAAACATTTCACAGGCTTATCAACTAAGCGTATCTAGTGCATCCTGAACCACCAGAAAAGCCCGGCGCCAATCAACACCAGCAGCAGGATCAACAGACTGCCCCAGGGACGTTTTTTCTCCGCAAAAGGGTCGGTTAAACTTCGTTTCGCCCCAGCTGGTAAACGGGCTAAGCCAGTTAAAGCGGCGCCAAAAGGTACATTAATTTTTGCTCTGGTATTCACAGCCCAGCCATTGGCATCCAACAGCGGTCCCAAATTACGCCGGCGTAAGGTTAAAAACGCCATCAACATGGAAGGCCCTGAAATCAGTAACAAGACTCCCAGGATCACCAATGGAATTTGCCACCATAACAAGGAGAATAATCCGGACATGACCGCCGCAAGAGCTGTACCAATAGCACCGACGGCCAACCCCATAGCAGCAAAAATACCGGCAAATTTGGCAATATCAAAACCAGCTACAGCTGTTGGTGTTGCAGGTGCTGTTGGTGTGGGTGCGGCAGCAACAGTAGTCACTCCAGTGGTAGTTTTAGCTTCAATATCTTTATCACGCGACGCAGCGAACTTTTGCAGCTGAGCTTCAATAAAAGCCGCTACTCGTTTATAAGGTGACCAGAAGGCTTGACCAATACTGACAGGCTGAACCACCACTTTAGTAACCATAGCTCGCCAATCACGGCCTTGTCTGTCATAAAATACACCATTGCGACCGGGCACCATCAACTCATCAACATCCCCTCCAGTCAGTGCCGCTACTATGTGTAAAGGCGCTTCACCTTGTCTCTCACAGGTGCAATACACCAGATAACAACCACTAAAAGGCGCCATAGTCGCATGACGTGCCATATCTGAGACTTTGAGTACCAGCTCACAACTGCGTTGATCCAGATACAAAGTACCGATCTGAAAAATAGCTTTGTGTTTACTTTGATAAAAGTCGCTTAAAGAGACGAAATTACGCAGCAAAGTGACTAAATCACGTTGATACCGAACCAATAGTTCCACAGCATCTACATTGTCAGCGAAGGTTGAAGCGGCAAGATCCTGCGCAATCAAAGCCTCCAGTTTGGCCTTGCTATCACCTGCCACTATCGCCTGTAACCGCTCCAGCTCCAGTTGATGCAGCTTGGTATCAGGTTTTGTCGACTGCCACAGACGCCATGGCTGCAACTGCTGACAAATCGATTGCCACTGCTCCAAAGTCAAATGCCCGGCTTTATGTTTGCCTTTAGCCCCGAACAAAGGGTCAACCACTTTGTGTTTAAAATCATGGATAGCGCTGGTCCAGGCAGGGTTAATCCCCTCGCCCAGCGGCAAAGATAAACCCGCCGCAACCGCTGCTAATGGCAAAGCTGCAACGTCGACATCATTGCTGTGGATAGCTTTATTACTTAACACATCATACACAGCAACAGCAGGATTCAATGCATCCGTGGCTCTGTGGTCAAAAGCCGCCAGCTGGCAGCGAACAAAAAAATCATCTACTTTGGCTTTTATGGCTTCAAAAGCAGCCACTGCCTCTGCCATGTCGGGCCCTAAAGGACAAAACTCCGGGTCCTCACAACCGCCTGCGGCATGCCACTCAACAACTGCTGTGGCTTGCTGATAAAAGGCTTCAAGGCTTTCGCTATGAATACCTTCACCGCCACTGCGATCCGGCTGTCCGCCCTGAGTCTGAATAATTTCCGTAATAAGTTGCGCTAATTCAGCATCGGCAGTCAATTCAGCCATGACTACGCCATCACCGTTAAAATGATGGGGAGAAAACAGCAGCGTCATATCGGCCAAATCCGAAACCTGCAAAGCATCAGCATCCGTTTTACCAACAATTTCCAGTACCCGAAGTGCAGCGGCTTTGAGATGAACACCTTCCGCATCCTGCTCAGCAATAGCGTTCAGAGGTAAACCCGGAGCTTTAAACAAAATATCGGCATCCTGCAAGCGTTCACAGCACCAGCGCACCGCAGCTAGAATTTCAGGTACACGGATTTGACCGTCACCATCGGTATCCAACAAAGCTGCAGTGCGGCTATCAAATTCAAGACCTGTGGTAGGGCAATTCAGGACTGTCCAGAGCTTTGGATCCAGCTCATGCAGGTGCTGTAAGTCTGCTGCAGAATCCAAAGCCACCTGGTCAAAACCACCGGAACGAAAAAAACGCCATTTATGTTGAGACTGAGTTGTTGCCAAAGTTTGCTCTCCCTGAGGCATAAGTTTCACCTAGCATAATTCACAGACGAAGCAGATACCAAACTCTAAGTAGAGAAAGTCTTTAAATAACAATAGAAAAGTGAATAAAAAAAAGGCCACCTGATTGAAGTGGCCAAAGCTTGCGGGAACGAAAACGGCTTGATGGGTTAACTATGCAACTATCAGGCTGCTACAGCTGGCGCTAATTCAGCAATACGAGCCTTTGCTGCAGTCAACGCTTTTTCAGCACTCTCAGGTCCCATGTTTAAGCCTTCAGCATAAATAAAGTTTAAATCTTTTAAACCGATGAAATTCAGGAAAGCGCTGACAAAAGGCGTTTGTGAATCCATCGCTGTCCCTTGATAAAAACCACCCCGAGTTGCGAAAATAAACACTGGCTTGTCTTGCAACAGGCCGACAGGGCCTGCTTCTGTGTATTTAAAGGTGATCCCAGCACGAGCCAGTCTGTCAAAGTATGCTTTTAACTGGCTAGGCACACCAAAGTTGTACATAGGTACGCCGATCACAATAGCGTCAGCCTTTTGAATTTGAGCAATGGCGTTATCTGATAAAGCTGCCAGAGCTTTTTGCTCATCAGAACGGTCAGACTCAGGTGTCATCCAAGCCCCCATTTCTGCCATAGTTAAGTGAGGATAGCTGTCTTGTACCAAATCCAGTGTTTCTGTGCTGAAACCTGAAGGTAAAGAAGCTAAGAACTGTTGGCTTAACTGAGTTGATTGGCCTTTGTCGCCGCTGATAGAACTATTAATTACTAATACATGTGCCATGGTAATTTCTCCTGTCTGGTGAATAACAGCAGAGTAACTTTTATTTTTTAGATAAAAAATCAGAATAAATCACAGAAACCTTTCTATTTTTTGAATAAAACTAAAATAAATACTGCAGCGTAAAAGCTTACATCTAAAAAACGATACAGACAGGATTGGAATAATGTTGGATCCAACATCAGTTCAAAGGCATGATGGTAGTACTTATCAGAGGCCCAGTATTCAAGGATCTATGTCAGTTCAACCACAAGACAATGCGCAGTGGGAACAAGCTTTAACTTTTATTGCAGTAGACCGCGATAAACAAGCCTACTCGCAATTATTCAGCTACTTTGCACCACGCTAAAAGCCTTTGGTTTGAAAATGTTCGGCAACGAACAACAAGCGATGGAGATGGTGCAGGATACCATGCTGAACGTATGGCAAAAAGCCCGATTATTTGACGCAAGTCGCGGCTGTGCCTCAACCTGGATTTTTACTATAGCCCGTAATGTACGTTTTGATATGTTACGCAAAAAACAAAGCCGCAAAGACGAATTGAGCGCGGATGATTTGTTTTTTGACGGTGACTACCCAGAACAGGAAGGCACAGATAGCAACGAATGGGATTTATGGTTGCTGGCTGAAAAAGTAGCTCCCCACTTTGCAAAGCTGCCTCCGGCACAACGTGACGTGATGGAAAAAGTGTATTTAGAAGAGAAATCGCACCAGGAAGTATCGGAAGAGCTGGCTATACCTTTGGGAACAGTCAAGTCACGTATTCGCCTTGCGTTAGACAGATTAAGAGAGGCTATTGATGATCCACGCAGTTAAACATCACCCGGCTCTGGAATTGCTGGAACAATACATCGAAGCCAGTCTGGCTCCGGAATTGAGCCTTGCGATAGCTGCGCACCTGGATTTATGTCCGCATTGCCAGCGCATAAAAATGGATTTGGAAGCTGAGGCTGGAACCGCACTTGCCAGCTTACCTGAAGAACAAGCTGCAGAAACAGAGTGGCAGCAGATGCTGGACTTTATCACAGCCCAACCAGAAGTTGTGGCACAGATGCAACAACGGCAGCCCTTTGCACTGCAAATTCAAAACAGTGAAATATTAGTACCGGCGTCGCTAAAACCTTTGTTGCACAATAAGTTAAAGTGGCTTAATTTGGGTGGGATCAGTACAGCAAAACTCGCAGGCGAAGACCAGCACAATGTGTCCTTGTTGTATATTCGCAAAGACAGCGAAGTACCACAGCATACACACCTTGGTTTGGAAATTACCTTAGTACTGAAAGGTAAAATCTATGACGAGTCGGGTTGTTATGGCGAAGGTGACTTATTGATAAATACACCGGACCATACACATACTCCACGTACCATGAGCGAAGATTGTTTGTGTTTGTCAGTGTTAACTGCGCCACTGAAGTTTAAAAAAGGCTTAACCCGCTTATTAAACCCATTGCAGCATCTGTTTTATTAAATAAATTGCGACCTCCAACGAAAATGGGTCTTGCCCAAAGTAGTTGGAGTTGCAGCGAGGCGACGAGGGATTAAGACCCCAAGATTACAATTTAACTATTTGATTGGGGCGAAAGCCCGAAGTCAACAAAGCTGCGGCTTCAAATACGAAGAGTCTTACCCAAAGTAGTTGGAGTTGCAGCGAGGCGACGA
>NZ_LAMX01000044.1:0-11177 GCF_001275035.1 Rheinheimera sp. KL1 | reverse complement strand
TCACAGCTTCCTATGGAGATGATTTACATGCTTAAATTCGTGGGGATCCCTCAGGACTTAATCTCCACCATCGGTTTTGGCGAAGACCAATCCAAAGCCCGCGATATCTTGGGCCAAGTGTACGAATACTTCTTAGGCCAGTTCGCCAGCGCCGAAGGTAAAAAAGGCGGTCAGTTCTATACGCCACAGTCCATCGTTAACACCTTAGTGGCCGTACTCGACCCGCACCAAGGCAAAGTCTACGACCCATGCTGTGGCTCGGGCGGTATGTTTGTGCAATCGGAAAAGTTTATCGAAGCGCATGGCGGCAAGTTGGGTGATGTGTCGATTTATGGGCAGGAATCCAACCCAACCACGTGGCGCTTGGCGGCGATGAACCTCGCGATTCGCGGTATCGATTTCAACTTAGGCCGTGAACCAGGCGACACCTTTACCAAAAACCAGCACAGCGATTTACGCGCCGACTATATCCTCGCCAACCCGCCATTTAACATCAGCGACTGGTGGCATGGCAGTTTAGAAGGCGACCCGCGCTGGGTGTATGGCAATCCGCCACAAGGCAACGCCAACTATGCATGGCTACAACATATGTTGTACCACCTAAAACCAACCGGCCGCGCCGGTATTGTGCTGGCCAATGGCTCCATGTCATCCAGCCAAAATAGCGAAGGCGATATTCGCCGCGCCATGGTTGACGCCGACGTGGTGGAAGTGATGGTAGCCCTGCCAGGCCAGCTGTTTTTTAACACTCAAATTCCTGCCTGTTTATGGTTTTTAACCAAACAAAAAACGGGCCGTAAAGGCGAAGTGCTGTTTATCGACGCCCGCAAACAAGGCAGCATGATTAGCCGCGTGCAAAGCGAGCTCGACCAAGCTGCCATTGACCGCATTGCCAACACCGCCAAAGCGTGGCGTGGTGAAGATATGTCTGGTGTTGAAGGCTTTGAGCAAGGTTATCAGGACATTGCTGGTTTCTGTCGCAGCGTACCGCTCAGCGAAATTGCCGAGCATGGCCATGTGCTGACGCCAGGCCGTTATGTCGGTGCAGAAGAAGTGGAAGATTGTGATGACGCTTTTGCTGACAAGATGACTATGCTCACGGAAAAGCTGGGCGAGCAAATGGCCAAAGGCGCAGAACTGGACCAGTTAATCCGGCAGAAGTTGGGGGGGCTGGGTTATGAGTTTTGAGTACTCGAATTTAGATGCTGTTGCCGAGATCATTGATTCGTTGCATAAGACACCAGTCTACTCTGAAGTAGGTCAACCTATGGTTAGAGTTACCGATGTTAAATATGGAGTCTTAAACTTGGCTTCTACTTTCAAAGTAGATAGCGAGGTTTTCGACGAATTTTCTAGGCGTTACAAACCTAAGCGAAATGATATTGTAATTACTCGGGTGGGCTCATTCGGTATTACTGCTTTAGTGAAGGATACAAATTTTTGTCTAGGACAAAATACCGCGGCTATTGTTCCTAAGTCTATTAACCCTAGATACTTGTATGCAGCTTTAAACTCACCATTTTTACGTGAGCAAATCGAAGCTAGTGCTGTTGGCAGTACGCAGAAAACGTTAAGTTTGAAATGCATTAAACTGCTGAAAATACCTCGCCTCGGCCCGCAATCAGAAGATGCTGTTGCGGAGTTAATCGGTTCATTAGACGACCGCATAGCCTTGCTCCGTGAAACCAATGCCACATTAGAGGCGATTGCGCAGGCGTTGTTTAAGTCGTGGTTTGTGGATTTTGATCCAGTGTACGTCAACGCAGGCACCCAAGCCCCAATCCTGCCCCCAGAAATTCAGGCCCTATTCCCAGCCACCTTCACCGACTCCCCCCAAGGCCCAATCCCTGAGGGGTGGAAGTTAGTTCCATTTGGTGATCTTTTGACTCATACAATTGGTGGGGATTGGGGAGATGAGCTGCCAACTGAAAAAAACGAAGTTCGTGTAGCGATTATTCGTGGAACTGATTTACCCGACTTAGCAGCAGGAAACGCGGAAAGAGTACCTATCAGATACACAAGCGCCAAGAAACTAGCAAGCCGAAAACTCCAAGATGGTGATTTGGTTTTAGAGGTCTCGGGAGGTAGTAAAGATCAACCTACTGGTCGGTCTCTGTACTTAACAAATGGCATTCTTAGCCAATTCGATTGCCCAATGGAACCAGCAAGTTTCTGCCGTCTATTACGTCCAGAGAGTCAGAACATTAGCGTAGTGTTAGCACAGCACATGACCTACATCTATGCGCAGGGCAAAACATGGGAATATCAAAATCAAAGCACGGGGATCAGTAACTTTCAGACTACTCATTTTTTAGAGTCTGAACGGGTTGTAGTACCATCTGATGAAGTATTGAAAGTATTTGCTGAAAATGTTCGGCCAATGATAGACCGTGCACATTTAACGCAAATATCGAAACTTACTGCACTCAGAGACACATTGCTACCACGATTAATCTCAGGCCAGCTACGTCTCCCAGAAGCAGAACAAGCTGTCGCAGCAATTACGGATTAACGAACAGAGCTCAGGGAATAAAATGACAGAAGATCAATTAGAGCTAGAAGCAATCAATTGGCTGATAGAAACCGGCTACACCCATATTTGTGGTTACGACATCGCGCCAGATGGCCCCTCACCTGAGCGGGCCGATTATGTGCAGCCAGTGTTGGTCGAGCGCCTGCGTTATGCCATTGCCCGTATTAACCCGCAAATTCCATTGGTGGCCCGTGAAGATGCCATCAAGCAAGTGCTGGATTTAGGCATTCCTTCGCTACTTACTGCTAACCGGCATTTTCATAACTTGCTGGTCAATGGCGTTCCTGTTCAGTACCAAAAAGACGGCGAAACCCGCGGTGATTTTGTTTACCTGATTGATTGGGAAAACCACCAAGGCCTCAATGAATTTTTAGCAGTCAATCAATACACGCTCAAAGGCCCAAAACATTCGCGCAGGCCCGACATTATTCTGTTTATCAACGGTTTGCCATTGGTGCTGTTAGAGCTGAAAAACCCTGCCGATGTGAACGCCGATATTTGGAAAGCCTACGACCAAATTCAAACCTACAAAGAACAAATTCCTGATGTATTTCAGTACAACGAAATCCTGGTGATTTCGGATGGCTCGGAAGCGCGGATGGGTTCGCTTTCAAGTAACGCTGAACGTTATATGCAGTGGCGCACCATCGATGGCGTCACACTGGACCCGCTTGGTCAGTTTAATGAACTGGAAACCATGGTGCGCGGCGTGTTTGCGCCAGAGTATTTCCTCGATTACCTGCGCTTCTTTGTGCTGTTTGAAGATGACGGTACTCTAGTTAAAAAAATTGCCGGTTATCACCAATTCCATGCGGTGCGTGCAGCAATTACTCAAGTCGTTACCGCTTCGCGCTCTGATAATCAATCGGCGAAAAAAGGTAAAGGCGGTGTTGTTTGGCATACTCAAGGCAGTGGTAAAAGTATCACCATGACCTGCTTTGCCGCCCGAGTGATGCGCGAAGCGGCAATGCAAAACCCGACCATTGTGGTCATTACCGACCGCAACGATTTGGACGGCCAATTGTTTGGCGTGTTCTCACTGGCCCAAGACTTATTACGTGAACAGCCGGTGCAAGTGGAAACACGGCAAGACTTACGGGCAAAACTAAGTAACCGACCTTCCGGCGGTATCGTATTCGCCACTATTCAAAAGTTCGCGCCTGGTGAAGATGAAGATGTATTTCCGCTATTATCCGACCGGCATAACATTGTGGTGATCGCCGACGAAGCACACCGCACTCAATATGGCTTTGAGGCTAAGTTAAAAGAAAAGGTTGCGTTGTCTGCTACTGGCGAAGCCACAGGTAAATACAATGTCTATCAGGTGGGGTATGCCCAGCATTTACGCGACGCACTGCCAAATGCCACTTTTGTGGCCTTCACCGGCACTCCTGTTTCCAGCGAAGACCGTGATACCCGCGCTGTGTTTGGTGACTACATTCATATCTATGATATGCAGCAGGCCAAAGAAGATGGTGCCACTGTTGCCATTTATTACGAATCCCGCTTAGCCAAGCTCAGTTTAAAAGCTGAAGACTTGCCACTGCTGGATGATCAAGTGGATGAGCTGGCTGAAGATGAAGAAGAAAGTAGCCGCAGTAAATTGAAATCCAAATGGGCAGCCTTAGAGCGTATTGTTGGTGCCGAGCCACGTATTGCCAAGGTGGCTGCTGATTTGGTGGAGCACTTTGAAGAACGTAATCAGGCGCAACAAGGTAAAGCGATGATTGTGGCGATGAGCCGCGATATTTGCGCCCATCTGTACAATGAAATTATCCGCCTTAGACCAGAATGGCACGACGACGATCCAGAAAAAGGTGCCATTAAAATTGTGATGACGGGGTCAGCCAGCGACAAAGCGCTACTACGCCCGCATATCTATTCCAAGCAAGTAAAAAAACGGCTGGAAAAACGCTTTAAAGATCCAAAAGACCCACTGCAAATAGTCATAGTGCGCGATATGTGGCTCACCGGCTTTGATGCGCCCTGTGTGCATACGCTTTATGTCGATAAGCCAATGAAAGGCCACAACCTGATGCAGGCCATTGCACGGGTAAACCGCGTGTTCCGCGACAAACAAGGTGGCTTGGTGGTCGATTACATCGGCATCGCCAATGAATTAAAGTCAGCTTTGAAGGAATACACGGCCAGTAATGGCAGAGGTAAGCCAACGGTCGATACTGCTGAGGCTTGGGCTGTGCTGGAAGAAAAGCTCGATATTCTGCGCGGTTTGATGCACGGCTTCGATTACAGCGAATTCTCGTTGAGTAGCCATAAACTGATGGCTGGTGCAGCTAACCATATATTGGGCTTAAAAGATGGTAAGAAACGCTTTGCTGATAATGCGCTGGCCATGAGTAAAGCCTTTAGTTTGTGCTGCACTATGGATGAAGCCAAAGCAGTGCGTGAAGAAGTTGCCTTCCTGCAAGCAGTGAAGGTGATTCTGATCAAACGTGATACCACAGATAAAAAACGTAGCGACGAAGAAAAGGAACTGGCCATTCGTCAAATCATTGGTCAGGCCATAGTGTCCGACCAAGTGGTTGATATCTTTGCAGCGGTAGGGCTTGATAAACCCAATATTGGCCTTCTGGATGATGAATTTTTAGCTGAAGTGCAGAACCTACCAGAGAAAAATCTGGCCGTTGAATTGCTGGAACGCTTGCTGGAAGGTGAGATTAAATCCCGATTTTCGACCAACGTGATTCAGCAGAAGAAGTTTTCAGAGCTACTGAGTAACGTAGTCACCCGCTATCAAAACCGCAGCATTGAAACTGCGCAGGTGATGGAAGAGCTGGTAGATATGGCGAAGAAGTTCCGAGAAGCGGCCAAACGTGGCGAAGAGCTTGGTCTGACCGACGATGAAGTGAAGTTCTATGACGCGCTGGCCAATAATGAGCTGCTGTGCTCCAGCTGGGCGACGATACGCTGAAGAAAATAGCCCACGAACTGACAGACAATTTGCGAAAAAATATCACCATCGACTGGAGTAAACGCGAAAGCGTACGAGCCAGTTTACGGCTGATGGTCAAACGCATATTGCGCAAATACAAGTACCCGCCAGATATGGCAGACGAAGCTATTCAGCTGGTGCTGGCTCAGGCTGAGAGCCTTGGGGAAGAGTGGGTTTAAGTACTTCTGCACAAGATTTGATTCTATATCGCGAATATCACAGGAGATTAGAAATTTGAAAATCGTTGCAACTTTGAACAAAAAGTATAATACTGCGCACCTCGGAACTGTGACACTATATATGGTGTCACAATGAGTAGAGAGAATTTCAATACTGTCCTAAGCTTATTTCAAAGCAGCTCTGCTCTGCGATGTAACGAGGTTATGAAAGCCCTAAGAAGCCTCGGTTTTGAGGTAAGAGACGGTAGTAACGGTGGCCATAAAATATTTGTCCATGACCAGCTAAAAGGTTTTATTTCAAGTTCTTTTAATTGTGATCATGGCAAGAATCCGCAGATTAAAGCTATTTACATCAAAAAAATAAGAAAAATCTTAGAAGAGTATTCTGAAGAACTTAGCAAAATGGGTTAGGTACGAGAGGAGAGAGTAGATGGACGCGCAAAATTACAGCATCACTGTCCGTAAAGGAGTTTTCGAAGGTGAAGAGTGCTTTGAAGCAAGAGTGCGGGAGTTTCCTGATTTAACTGAGTACGCAGATTCATTTGATGAGGCTTACGATCTAGCAATAGATGCTATAGAGACAACAATTGCTATTTTTCAAGAAAAAAATAAGCCCGTCCCAACACCGATAGAAGTCACTGATGACTTTAGTGGCAGGGTCACCCTGAGAATGCCAAAAAGCATGCATCAAGCATATTCGCAATGGGCCGAGAGTGAAGATGTAAGCCTGAATCAACTGATAGTCAATTGCTTGTCACACGCGCTTGGAGCCTTCAGCACTAGGCACATAAATGGATATCAGACTGTAATAACAAACGTTGTATCAATTGAAAAAGCGCGTCGTGTTACGTATAACCGTCCTTTAGATATGAGTGCCGTTTTAGAAGCGGAAGTATGTTATGGCGCATAAAGACGCATTACAGAGAGCGATCAAAGGACTTTCTGTCCATGATGTATATTTAAAAAATTCAGCGGTATTCACTAAGGATGAGTGGGATCCTAAACGAACTGATAGCTCGATGCTTGTTTACCAGTTTATGACTGGGGTAGAAAAATCTGAAATTTTTGGGATTGGCGAAGAAGTCGACTCAAACGTAAAAAACTTCTTTGCAATTTACATCAAAGTTGGTTGTCGGCTTGTTGCTGAAACCTCTGATACGGATTCAGAAACTATATTTGCGCAAATAGAAGCAACTTTTATTGCAGAGTATGTTTTTAGCCCAGATTTCTCTGTGACTGATGACGAGGCACTTACAGCCTTCGCTATAGAAAATGCGAGCTTCCATGTTTGGCCATACTGGCGAGAATATTTAATGGCCTCTTGCACTAGATTAAATCTTCCAAAAGTAGCTTTGCCTGTCAGACAATTTACCTCTAGGGTGTAAATTATTGCGCAGCAAGTGTTTGAATCAGAGGTCGAAATTAACCTCCATAAAATCTGAAGTTACTTTTACAACAACATCTCGAAATATTGGGAGTTTTGCCTTTTTATTATCAGTAAGGGCCACTTTCAGTGAAAAGCGTAGGATTAAATTTTCGCCAAGCTTTTGCTTAAGTTGCTTGGGCTTTAGTTAAGTTAATCTTTTTAGTATTTTGATTTATCTTTGCTTAACCTTCAATCGGTATAGAGTCTGAGTTGTTGCAACGAGACTGCTAGCTAAATACAAACAACCTGTGCCGCAATTACTCATGACCCTACCTTGCTCAACTATTTAAACCACACTACTCATCCTTAACCTCATACAACTCACCAACGGTCACATTTAAATAGCGGCACAGCTGCTCAATAACTTCTAGCTCTATACGGCTGGCGCTTTCGTTGTAAATCCTGTCCAAGGTGCCACGATTTATGCCTGTGTCTTTGACAACATCAGCCACTTTTAATCTTCGCTCGCCCATTATTCTGGATAAATTGCACTTAATCATAGTCTTCTCTAGGTATAAATTATCTTTAGGAGGTAATTATTTTCACTAAAAGATAAAAAATGACGTGACAAGAGCAAATAAGTGTCTTATATTTGCTTTAGAAGGTAAAAATTATCTTCTGAAGGTAATTTATTTCTTCTGTAATGTCTGGTTATCTGCTGAGGTGAAGTATGGCACAAACGTATCTAACAACTGAAGAACTATCTACAAAAATCAAATATGACATTCGTACCATTCGGGATTCGCTCAAAGATCGAGTCTTCTTTGAAGGTGTGCACTATATCCGACCTTTCGGCGGCAGGAAGCTGTTGTTTATCTGGGAGCGAGTAGAGCAAGCCTTACTGAAAGGGACTTCTATTTCTTCTTTACGAGATTAATCGGAGGCGCTTATGGGAAGTATTGTTGAACGCTACGGTAAGTTGTATCTCGACTTTCGTTTTAAGGGAAAAAGGCTGCGTGAGAGCTCAAACCTGAGTGATACACCAGCCAACAAAAAACGCTTGGCTGCCACTATGGCGCAGATGGAACTGCAGATCAAAGCCGGTACTTTTGATTTTGCCTACCATTTTCCGAATAGCCCGCATGCTGAATATTTTCGCACTATTCATCAGATGGAAAAACGCAATGCCAGTGGCGGGGATACGGCTTTTGCTGTGTTTACTGAGAGCTGGTTGACGCTGAAAAAGCTGGAGTGGCGACACAGCCAGATTGAAACCGTCAACGGCATGCTGGATACCCATATTCTGCCCAGCTTTGAGGACGAGCAGCTTAGCCAGATCACCAAAAAGCAGATTTTGGAGTTTCGGTTAAAGTTGTCGCAGCATAAAAAACCGGATGGAGCAGGGCTTTCAGCGTCTCGTATTAATCACATCATGAACTGTGTGCGGATGATCTTAAATGACGCTGCTGATCAGTTCAGGTTTGAGTCGCCGTTTCGAAACATTAAGCCGCTGCCGTTGGAACGCCCGGAAATCGAGCCCTTTAACCTGGATGAGGTGTATCGAATTATCACTGCGGCGCCTGAGGATTTTAAACCTTATTACACTCTGCGCTTTTTTACCGGATTGCGTACCGGTGAAATCGATGGCTTGCGCTGGAAAGATATCGATTTTAACAATCGCACTATCCATGTGGAGCAGGCCTTGGTGCGACAACGGGTGGAAAAAGTAAAAACTCAGTCGTCTCGCCGGGCGATCCAAATGACAACGGCTGTGTATCAGGCATTGGCGGCTCAGGAAAAACTGACCCGGCATCGCAGTGATTATGTGTTTTGTAACAGTAAGGGTGGGCCTTTGGCGCATAAAAACGTAACACGCCGGGTGTGGTACCCGTTATTGGAGACGTTGAAACTCAAACGACGCACACCTTATCAGACCCGGCATACCGCAGCCACTATTTGGTTGGCATCGGGTGAGAGCCCTGAGTGGATCGCAAAACAGTTAGGGCATGCCAATACCACCATGCTGTTTAAAGTGTATTCGCGTTATGTGCCCAACTTGGTGCGCCGCGATGGTACCGCGTTAGAGCGTTTATTGTCAGAACACAAATTACCTTTTGAAACCATGGGCGAGGCCCTGCAGGAGTTAGACTATGAGAATGTTTAAAGACCAAAACCCGCCAGTGTTATGTTGGGCCAGCCCTGTCGTTGCAACAGGCAAGGCCGGAGAGTTTTACCAGTTCAGCGCACCACATTTCAGTATCACCTTGCCTATGGGAGAAACGCACAGCGCATTATTGAATGGGCAAGAGGCATCGGTTTTACTGCAGACAGACGATTTGTTAGCGCCTACTTCGGTGCGTAAACTCAAGCTGGTTGGTTTAAGCAAGGTCAGGCTGCAAAACCAATATATGCTGTGTCCAATTCCGATGTTTGGGGTTTTGTCAGGCGTTTGGACTTTAGTGAGCTGTATTACTTACCCTGATTTAAGGCACTTTCTGGAGGAGGTTTTGTGCGACCCGCTGGTTATTTCGCTGTTCTATAAAGCGAGAGGTTCTGAAGACGGCGATTTCAGTCAGGCCGGTGATTTGGCCCGGCATAGCGTCGACATTGCTTGTGTTAGTTTGTCTTTAGCTAATTACTACCAGCTATCCGATGTTGAGCTGAGTTTAGCGCTGGTTACTGCGCTGTTGCACGAAATTGGCAAAATTCGCCTGCACTACAATAGCCAGTCTGGCATTTTAGTGAGTGAAAAAGTAGCGGTCACTGCAGTAGTAGGCCCTTACTTAATTCAAGTGCTTGAACGTGACCCCGCTCTGTACGAGGCCTTGATGTCGTGCTTAAACTGCATTGAGCAGCCACAGATAATTTATATGGCGGATACGATAGTTAAAGCCGCAGATAAGCTTTCGCGCACTAAACATCGGTTCGATAAAGCTTTTGCTGATACAGCGGACTACTACGATTTAGTGGTAACTAAAAAAGGCTGCACAGACCTTTACTACCGGCGCGCAACGCAGTTTCAGCATATGGAGAAATTTGACTAGCTACTATCAATGACATGGAAAGATAGAAACGGAAATGGGCTTTTTAGGCTTATTTCCTTTTCTGTTTTGAGTGTGGACACAGGGAGCTGAGTTTGAGTATGCGCATTTATCATCAGTAGGCGCTAATAAACGATAGATGCCTACTATTACGAAACTTAAAATATTTGCCGATCAGATAACGTACAGAGGAAATTTTATGAGTACAAAAGAGTGGGTATTAAGTCATCCAAGTGGTGCCAGCCTTTATCAAGAGTGTTTTTACGATTTTGAAAAGCACGCAACTAATCCTAACCCCGCGGTCATTCAAATTGAAAACCCAGGAAGCTTTTCAATCACCCAAGAGGATCTGGCTGGTGCTGGGCCGTACTCCCAGCTTGTAGTGGAAATTCCTGCGGCGCGCTTTGATGAAATCGCAATTGCGTGGTGTAAAAGCCGAAAGTTGCAAGGCAGGCTGGGCGGCCCGGTTGGACAAGAGTGGGGTTCCCCTGATTGTGACCTTGAGTAGTAGCTGAGCTTTAGCAGGGAACTGCTCAGAAGTGTTAAGCACTGCGCTTTGGTAGCAAAATACGAGTTACGCGTATACATTCAGAAATGAGATTTTCGGGCATAGCGAGTGAGCACGTGGATGATAATGAGTTAGAAATTGAGGTGATTCCGTCTTTGCACGATCCTGTTGTAGGTGCGCATGTGGGTGTCAGAATTCGACATAAAACATCGGGGCTAACAGCCGAGAGTTCATCCGAGACAACGCAATATGCGAACAAGCAGAATGCGCTGGAGACGCTGAAAATGCAGCTGGTGCAAGCAAGTTCTGGAACTTGGAAAAGCTGATCAAAATCACTTTTACAATTAGTAGATGCTTTATAGGTATTGACCTCAATACGGATTATGCGCTCTGAGTAGCCTAGGCAATCAACAGAATTGCTCAAAAGTGAAGCAAAGTGAGTTAAGTTTGTGGATTTAATAAATAAATTCAAAACACTGGCTTGACACAAATTCTTGGAAGTGTAAGATGCGCCTCCCGCTGAACGAGGTCTTAACCGGTTCAGCACTGCTCTTTAACAATAAGCAATCAATCATCTGTGTGGGCACTCACGGTTTA
>NZ_LAMX01000042.1:0-12829 GCF_001275035.1 Rheinheimera sp. KL1 | reverse complement strand
TCCAGCAAATATGCGTACAAAAATAATGCCAGTCAGCTTAACTGACTGGCATTAGGCGTTCGCCTGGCTTTTTTCGTTTAAACAACAACTTACACAGCGTTGTCTGACAATACACCCGGCTTAAAGCTATCGACACTAATAGAGCTGAAACGTAATTCGTTCATTCGTACCAGTTGCTTGGCTTCATCTGCCGTTACGACATTGATATCCAAAGCTTTGGTAATCAGCTGATCCATAGGAATTTTGCGTGGCAATGAGCCTTGTTTTTGCGCGGCATAAATTTTCTTCATAATAGGCTGAGCATCATGCACTGCAACAAAAGCGGATTCCATTAAGCCTGTCGGGTCTTCATCACCTTCACCGATAAAACACAGGTGGGTTAAACGATCACGAATCACACCTGGTTTTAACAGCGCATCAGAAATATCCTGAGTCACCGCATCGGCCGGCATTTTGTAACCGATACCGAAAGGGAATACTAAAGTTTTTAATAAACGAGCGACCACCCGGCTTGGGAAGTTCTGGAAGAAACCAGAAAATGCTTTGCCAATTTCAAACAGGTTACGTTCGATAGAGTACCGCACGAAAGGTAAGTCAGCGACCTGACGACCATTATCTTCGTAAAACTTCAGCACCGCAGACGCGATATACAAATGGCTCAACACGTCACCCAAACGGGCAGACAGCATTTCTTTACGTTTTAAATCACCACCTAACATCAGCATGGAAAAATCAGCGCTTAACGCCAAAGCACGGCTCATACGGCTTAACTGCTTGTAGTATTTTGCAGTCTCACCAGACACTGGGCTTGAATTAAAGCGGCCCAGAGTTAAACCCTGCCACAGTGCGCCAAAGGTGTTACCTAAAGCAAAACCAATGTGCTTCATCAGCAAGCTATCGAATTGCTGTAAGCCTTCTTCGGCATTTGGATTCGCCGCAGCTTCCAATTCCTGCAATACGTACGGATGGCAACGGGTGGCTCCCTGACCAAAAATCATCAGGTTACGAGTCAGGATGTTGGCGCCTTCAACTGTAATAGAAACAGGCATCCCCATATAACCGTGTGCCAGATAGTTTTTCGGACCCACCTGAATAGCGCGGCCTGAATGAATATCAAAGGCATCGTTTAATAAAGTACGGGACATTTCTGTCATGTGATATTTAGCGATTGCAGTCACTACTGAAGGACTCAGCTTCAAATCGATAGCCCCGGCTGTCATAACCCGCATGGCTTCTAAGCTGTAGGTGTAGGCACCGATACGGCCCAAACTCTCCTGAACCCCTTCAAACTTACCAATGGCCATACCAAACTGCTGACGCACGTAAGAGTAGGCTCCTGTCATGCGAGTGGCTAAATGACCTGTGGCTGTAGCCAGAGCCGGCAGAGAGATACCACGGCCGGCGGATAAACATTCGACCAGCATACGCCAGCCGCGGCCAGCATAATCCGGTCCACCGATGATCCAGTCCAGTGGAATAAACACATCTTTACCGTAAGTGGTGCCGTTCATAAAGGCCATATTCATTGGAAAATGGCGATCACCAATCTGAACACCTTCATGGCTGGTCGGGATCAGTGCACAAGTGATACCCAGTTCAGTTTTTTCACCTAACAGGTTTTCCGGGTCATACAGCTTAAAAGCCAGACCTAATACAGTAGCCACAGGAGCCAGCGTGATATAGCGTTTGTCCCAGTTCAGGCGAATACCTAACACTTCTTTGCCTTCAAACTGGCCTTTGCAGATGACCCCAGTATCCGGGATACCACCAGCATCAGAACCCGCTTCCGGGCCTGTTAAAGCAAAACATGGTACTTCTTTACCCGCAGCTAAACCCGGCAACCAACGGTCTTTTTGCTCTTGAGTACCATAGTGCATCAAAAGCTCACCAGGGCCTAAAGAGTTAGGTACCATCACCGTTACTGCAGCAGTTAAGCTGCGAGTCGCGATACGGGATACGATAGTTGAGTTGGCAATGGCAGAGAACTCTCGACCACCATAGCTTTTTGGAATGATCATCGCAAAAAAGCCATTGTCCTTAATGTATTGCCAGACTTCAGGTGGTAAATCACGCTGTTCCTGCACAATTTTGTAGTCGTCCAGCATTTTCAGCAGGGTTTCTACTTCATTGTCCATAAAGGCTTGTTCTTCAACAGACAACTCCGCCTTTGGAATAGCATGCAGCTTTTTCCAATCCGGCTTGCCCTGAAATAAGTCACCGTCCCACCAGACGTCTCCTGCTTCCATGGCTTCACGTTCTGTATCAGACAGCGGAGGTAAAATTTTCTTAAAGATGCCAAACACTGGTTTGGTGATCAGGTTACGGCGAATGTCTGCTACACCGAGCACAACAATCAGCACAACCAACAGCAGGATCAAAATTGACATAAATACGTCCTTCCAGAGATTAGTGAGCTTGACTAGATAAAGTTAAAGGTGACGCTATACCCGCAGCTAAATAAGGAATAAGCCTGTGGATCACGCCTTCTATTTCTACATTTTCGTTAAAGTCTGCCGCTGCAATTTCCTGTAAAGCCTGATTAGACGCCATGGTAAACACCACAGTGCCCAGCGAAAAATGCAAGCGCCAGAAAATTTCACTGGCTGGTAAATCAGGGCAAGCCTGCTGCACCAGCAACACAAATTTATCCAGGGTACGACCATAGTGATGATTAAAAAACCAGCGCAAATGCCCCTGAACATCGGTATAACCACGACCCAGTAACTGTAAAAAGGTCCGGGTGCCGTGATGTTGTACTTTATTCAATTCCAGCAAAGGTTGAATAAACACAGACAACACCGCCGTTAAGTCATTTTGTTTTTGACTGGACAACAGCTGGCTGAACTCCTGATCTAAACGTGGCATCAGCACAGACAAATAACGCTGCAGCACCGACTGAATCAGCTCTTTTTTTGAACCAAAATGATAGTTCACCGCTGCCAGATTCACCTGCGCCAGACTGGTAATTTGCCGTAACGAGGTGTCAGCAAAACCTGTAGAGGCAAAAAGTTGCTCTGCTGCATCCAGAATTTTGTCTTGTGTTGTTGTTTTATTCACCATAACTCTGACTAAATTAAAACACTTGTTTGAAATGTACGTTTGAAAAAAAATACTGTCAAGTCAGCAAGAGAGAAAAAGGCCAATCTGGTCAGATGAGCGACGAATATCACATGCCATTTACAACAAAAACGTAAAAAAGAGACAAATTTTGCCCTTAAAAGGTGCAAAACCATGTCAGTGCAGATTGCTTAAAAAAAGCACTTGACATCACTAGCAGGATCAGACAATTTTGATTCATACCAATATCACTCAATAAATAGGAGAGCAAAATGCAACGTTGTGCTGCAAACCCAAACAGCTACTACTGCTCTACCTATTACCTCTCCGAGTGGTTCAATAATTAGAACAGCTTCTGCCATAGCCAGAAGTGTGTTCTGTTTGTCTGTATTTTAAAAACTACATCTGACATTACACCTATTTGCTCTCTGACAACATTTTTCAGGCCTTGACTCGTCTGATGGTTGTTGCTGCATCTTTTGCTGCGCTTCTCGCTTTGGCACGTCCTTTTTAAGTTCGAAAAAACAGATTGCCATCAGGCAACAACGACACCAGAGGAAACATCATGTCACAGCATAAAAAAATGAAGCTCAGTAAAGTAGGTATGGCCACACTGTTTGCCTTGTTTGGCTCACAACAGGTTTATGCACAACAGGTTTATGCACAACAGGCTGAAGCAACAGAGCAAGACGAAGCGACAATAGAAAAAATTGAAGTTACAGGCTCACGCCTCAAAGGCGTGGATATGGAAGGCGCAAACCCGCTGCAAATTTTCAGCCGGGACGATTTAGCGAAAAAAGGCTATGACAGCGTCAGTGCTTTTTTACGGGACCTGCCACAGGCCTCCAGTGCCGGTACATTTACAGAAAACGGTGGCGTAGCCGGCAATGACGGCACACCCGCAGGGGCAGCCGGCGTTAGCTTACGCGGTTTAGGTTCAAGTTCTACTTTAGTACTGGTCAATGGCCGCCGGGTTGCAGTGGATTCGTTTACTAACGGCTTTGATTCTTTTGTTAACGTCAATGCCATTCCGATGTCTGCATTGGAGCGTGTTGAAATTCTGACGGACGGTGCATCCTCTGTCTATGGTTCAGACGCAATAGCCGGCGTAATTAACTTCATCCTGCGCAAAGACTACGAGGGTCACGAACTTAGCGCCTCGTACGGTGACGATACGGCAAGCGGAGACTTCAGCAAGTACAATCTGACCTACACAGGTGGTTTTAGTACAGACAACAGCAATACCACGGTAGTGATCGACTACTTTGACAAAAACGCTTTGTTCAATACCGATCGCCCAATCGACGTCACTTTTACCTCCAGTACCCGCGTTAGTATAGATGGCAACGATTACGCTGAGCCTTGGTGTGGCAGTGCAACCAGCAACGGCGGGACTCGCTGTCGTTATGATTATGTCAGCGAACGTGCGATTCAGCCGGACAGCAAGGCCGTTGGTGCAACCATCAACCATACCTATCGTTTAGGGAATGAACGGGAGTTCTTTGCTGAAGCTATGCTGCAACAAAATACAGGCTCAGCGTACGATTCTGCCGCAGCTTTTGATGTGCGGGTTGATGGTGATGCCAGCTTTGTGCCTGCATGGGCACAGGCCATTGATGCTGAGGATGGTGACGTCAATCAAATCCGTATCCGCTCACGTTTTCCTGAGCGCCGTATTCAGGACTACGATAGTCAAAGCTACCGGTTATTAGCAGGTTTACGTGGCGAGTTAGGCGAGTGGTCATGGGAAACTGCAGCCACCTATGGCAAAACGGATAACGAAATTACCCATGTTTCAGGGTATATGGGTATTGATAAAGTGGCCGATGCACTGGCAGATAGCAGCTTTAATCCATTTAATTTAGGCCGCGATAATTCAGACTCGGTCATTGCTGGTTTACGTGAAATCGCGCCTCGGCTTGGTGAGTCTGACGTCTACTCTGTCGACTTTAATTTCTCTGGTACTTTATTTGCAGATATCAGCGCTGTATTTGGCGGTGAATTCCGTGGCGAGGAGATCTCGGATAATCCAGCAGAAGTGGCCCAAAGTGGCGGTATTTTTGCACTGGGTGCCAGTGACGCCGCTGCAGATCGGACTCAGTATGCGTTTTACAATGAGCTTAATATTCCGCTGACCGACAAACTCGATGCCATTGCTGCGTTACGCTATGACCACTACAGCGATTTTGGCGGCGACATCAATCCTAAATTATCTTTGCGTTACCGCCTGAGTGATGACCTCATTTTACGTAGCTCCTGGAGCACAGGTTTCCGTGCACCTTCGCTATCACAACTGGGTGCTGGTACTTCGTTAACAGCCAACTACATTGACTGTGGCGCAAATCAACCTTTCGATGCACTTTGTGGCGACTTTGGTGCCACTTCAGGTGAACTGGAATTTGACCAGGAAACCTTAGGTAATAAAAATCTGGACGCCGAGAGTTCAGAGGCGATCAATATTGGCGCGTCATGGAATCTGACAGAAGACTTACAGTTCACCATCGACTACTGGAAATACACTCACGAGGATATAGTCGATGTGGATGCTAATACCACCTTACGTGCTTGTGTCGCAGGCACAGCACCAGTGGTCAGCGACGAAGCTGATTTAAATGGCGAGTTTGGTTGTGTGATAGATGGCGGCAATGATTTAGTCTTCCTGCGCACCGGCTTCTTTAACGTCGGTAGTCAGGAAACCGATGGCGTTGACTTTAAACTGAACTATAAGCTGATAACCAGCAATGCCGGCGAATTCAAATTCAACCTGGCCGGTACCCGCACTTTGTCGTACGAGCGCCAGATCACGCAGGACAGCCCGGCTGAAGATTTATTGGGCAAACTCAGCGGAGCTTCAGAAATTGCCCGCCCTGAATTTGTTGCCGATGCGGGTACTGAATGGCGTCTTGAAAACTGGAATGCCAGTTTAGGCGCACATTACATCAGCTCCTTAGGCGATGGCGACTTTAAGTTTGATAACGAGACAGTGGACTCGTGGCTGACGTACAACGCCAGTCTGGGTTATGACATCAGCGCCAATCAAAGCCTGCTGCTGAGCATCCGCAACCTGACGGACAAAGAACCGCCTTACGCATCCTCACCTACTAACGGCTACGCCAGCTCAGTCCACGACTGGTTAGGCCGCAACTGGACCTTACGTTATTCAGTAAAATTCTAAGCTTTCTTCTACCTGGATGAAGTTGGGGCCTGAGTCTTCTCAGAGCCCCTTTTTTAGATTTACAGCAGTTGGGCGCACAACATGGCCAGCAGATAGGCCAAAGCGCCGTAGCCTATGACCAGACCAGTCACCAGTTTAGCGCTACCCGTCTCGGCTTTTAAGGTCGCCACTGTAGCAACGCATTGCAGCGCTACCACGTAAAATAGCAAAATACCCATACCAGCGCCAAAGGTTAAACCATCGGCCTGAATATTGGCGGCTAAACCAGCGATATTTTCATCAGCACCGTCGATACCAAACAAGGTGCCCAAAGCGCCAACAAAAACTTCACGCGCCAGGAAAGACATCAGAATAGCAACGCCATAACGCCAATCCAGGCCAAGCGGTGCAAACAGAGGCTCTATCCAATGACCAATCATACCCAGATAAGAGTCCTGTAAGCCACCCGCTCCTGTTGGGAAATAACCCAGAACCCAAATACCTAAAGACACCATAAAAATCACTGGTCCAGCGCGATAAACAAACTGCTTGGCGCTGTTGGTGACGCGGTGAATTAAAGGTTTCCAGTGAGGCAAACGATAAGTAGGCAACTCCAGAATAAAAGGCATATCCGACTTCGCGTCATCATTCAAACTGGAGCGTGACAACACCAGACTGACCACTAAGGCCGTGACAATACCAAAAAGGTATAAACCAAAAAAGGCCACGCCCTGCAGATTCACTAGTCCACCCAGATAGCGGGTATCAGGAATAAGCACAGCGACCAGCAGCGCATACACAGGTAAACGCGCTGAGCAGGACATCAACGGAATAGTCAGCATGGTGATCAAACGTTTACGCGGAGATTCAATAGTACGAGCCGCCATAATGGCTGGAATAGCACAGGCGTGAGCTGACAAATAGGGAATAAAACTGCGGCCTGACAAACCAAAGTAGCTCAATGGCTTGTGGCAAATCAGCGCCGCCCTTGCCAGATAACCACTGTCTTCTAACATACCGATAATCAGGGTCAACACCATAATTTGTGGCACAAATACTAAAAATGAGCCCAAACCGCCAAAAATCGCATCGTTCATGAAATCAGCCAGCATACCAGGGCCGGTTAAATCGGTGACAAAACTGGCGATACTGCCAATCAAACTTTCGACACCATCCATCAGAGGTGTGGCGAAGGTAAAAATGCTTTGAAATAACAAAAACATCACCAGTAAAAAGACGATACCACCGCTGAAGTTACTGAGCATAAAAGAGTCGATGGCATTCTGATTTTTCAGTACCACAGTCGACTGAATGCCGTATTTGGCTGCTAATAAACGGCTTTGTCTTACCTGCTCGCTAAAATCCAGCGCAGGCAACTCCGCTGTATCAGCGGCATTCACCTCAACGGCAACCTGTTCTGCATCGCGCAGCACAGCAGTTTTAAATTCGGCTATGCCTTCTAAGGTTTTGGCAGAAATCGCATAGACGGGCGCGCCTAAGTCTTTGCTAAGCTCTGCTACATCAATCTGGTGACCAAAACGTGCCACTTCATCAATCATATTCAGCGCAAACACCATAGGTTTGCCAAAGCGCTGTGCCATAGCCAGCATCTGCATGCCAAACATCAGGCTGCTTTGCAGCCGGGTGGCATCCAGATTACAGATAATTAATGCAGTCTGCTGGTCAAGCAACGCCTGATTGATTTTTTCGACAGCAATTTCTTCGTCTCGCGTCAGGGTGCTCATCGAATAAGCACCGGGGAAATCGATTAACTGATACTGATCAAACTTACCGGATTTCAGCTCGACAGTTACACCGGGAAAATTAGCCACTTTTTGGCGTAAGCCTGTTAATTGATTAAACAGTAAACTTTTACCGGAATTCGGCTTCCCAACCAAAATAATACGTTTCATATCAAAACCTGTGAATAAACTGGAACTCTCGACGGACCAGCCGGCGAGCCATGAAGGGCTTAACTGCGGGAGTTAAAGCGGTCTAACCTGAATTTTTCTGGCGATGTGCTGTTCCAGTGAATAGACACAATCGGCGATGGCTACCACCAGCGTGCCCTGAAACGGACCCCGTCTTAAACAAAGCACTGGATCGCCGCTGCCCAGCCCCATCTCACGCAATCTGCTGCTGACAGACAAATCGATGGCTGGGTCCAAGCTGGTCACCATGACGGTTTGACCGCCTGTAGCATCCCATAAAGTCATCATAAGTCGCTCCCCAAAGATAGCTTAATGCAAAGTATTCGCATTGTGACTTAACTCGACGCAGTTTACAACGAAAGACAAGCCGGATGAGAGGCAACAAGAGATGAATCAGAAGTTAACCAGATGCCAGCGCGGCGACATCAGGGCCACCACACCTTGTTTTCACCCCGAGATGGTCAGCTGGCTACTAATTCCGCCAATAACTGACAGTCCAGCTTTTGCAATTCTGCATAATCCACACAAGCCTGTACCAGTTCATCCATCACTTTAGGCAGATAGTTCACTACGGCTTGTTCAAAGCGGAATGAGCGTCTGTCGCCTCTGCTGTGTGCTAAGGCCAAAGTTCGTCCACAGGCCTCGGCATACTCGGCAAGTTCTTCGCCCGGCGCTTTTTCAGCAAAACAGACATCTTCCGGATCGACATCCACATTGGCGTGATGCAGCGAACGCACCAAATAATGAGCACCATTCCAGTAATGTTCATCCAACACCAGATCTGGCCGGCGTTGCATTAATCTCTGACAATCCACTGTTAAATGAGCCGCATTTAAACGGTTGACCGGACTTAAATCAGGGAAGAAGTACAAAGGTGCAGCGTCACGTTGTTGTTTGGCCTCGACCACATGGCACAGCGCTAAGTCTTGTTCTGAATGGATATGTTTTGGCCCAACCAACAAATAATAGCGCTGCATATTCAACGAGCCAGTGCCAGCACCCTGGCGGGTCACTATATCCAAAATATCGTCGCTGACATAAGGCCGGAAGCCAGACTCCACCTCGTTGTAGAGCTCAGATGGTAAGCGGATGAATTTCGCAGAGTCCTGTTTAAAGCAAAGAGGCCGGGCCGACAGGTCAACACTTTTGGCTAAGGTACTTTTACGTAAAAAGTCTTCACCTTTGGCTGAGCGTTTAATTGCTTTTTTTAACACAGGTTTAAGCACATGGTTTTTCGGAAAATCGTCCAGTACTGAATACCTTAATTCTGGCTCTTCCAAAATAGCCTGACATTGACCTGCATAGGCCAGCAAAAAGGCACGCACTGCTTGCACAGCATCTTTGGCAGACACCACCTGCAGTGTATCCAGCTCCAGCTTGTTGTCATTAGCATAACGTTGCTGCTTTAAACCCTGGCAGTACTCCGCAGCCAATAAAATACTGACGGCAAAACGACTCCAATCCCAAACCGCATGACCAACACAGGCATCGTCAAAATCGTTGGGGGCAAAAATCACTCTGTCCCCGGACGAGCCTTCTTCGGTAAAAAAACCGAAGTTGGATAAATGACAATCCCCTACCACTGTGGTCAGCGGGATTTTCGTGGTTAATAGCTCAGGCAACTTCAGTACTGAATTTTTGATATCCGCATAAAACAGCCCGGAACTGCCGCGTAAAAAGCGGAAGGGGTTTAATGCCATTTTCTGATGTTTGATCAGGGCAGGATCTACGCCTGGTGTAACTGAATCAGTGCGTTTGAATTCCTGTTGTAATTGCTGAATACGTGACTCTGGTTGCATAACACCCTCAATAAATTCTTGCATCTATTTATTGATAGTACGCTAGTCGGCACAAAAACAAGCGGTAGTTTTGTAACAAAGCACAACAACAGCCTGATATGAAGCAGCGAGCACTGAACAGTGCCCGCTGTAACTGACGTTGAAAAGGTTATCGTTCCAATACAATACGATAACGCGCTTTACCACTTTCTAAATGAGCTATGGCCTCATTGATCTGGTCAAACTTGAACATTTCCACCACAGGCTGGATCTTATGTTGTACAGCAAAATCCAGCATCTTTTTGATAGTCGCCGGACTACCAACAGGCGAACCTGAAACAGAGCGCTGTGCGCCAATCAGACTAAATACATTGATATCCAGAGGCTCTAAGGTGGCGCCAACAAAATGCAGCCGGCCTTTAGGTTTCAAAGTAGACAGGTATAAATTCCAGTCTAACTTCACATTGACAGTGGTTAAAATAAAGTCGAACCGCCCAGCGGCCGCAGCTATGGCATCCGCATCTCTGGAGTTAATACAGTGATGGGCGCCTAACTCTTTCGCTTCGACCGTTTTGCTCTCGCTGGAGGTAAAAGCCGTAACTTCACAACCAAAAGCCCGTAAAAACTGCAGCGCTATATGGCCTAAGCCACCTATACCCACCACCGCCACTTTATCAGTGGGCTTGATATCAAATTGCACCAGCGGGTTAAACACCGTAATACCACCACAAAACAGTGGACCAGCGGTTTTTGCATCCATTCCTTCGGGTAAAGCCACCACGCTGGCGGCGTTAGCCCGCACTTTATCAGCAAAACCACCATGACGGCCGACTATGGTGCCTTTTGCTGTAGCACATAAGTTATGATCGCCACTGCCGCAGCTGCTGCAGTGATGACAGTAATCCGAATGCCAGCCCAACCCAACCACCTGACCTGTTTTAAGGTGACTGACATCAGCACCTACAGCTGCGACGCGCCCTACAACCTCGTGGCCTGCGACCAGAGGGTAAGCCGACATCCCCCACTCGTTATTGATCATTGATAAATCGGAGTGACAGATACCACAGTAATCCACGTCAATTTCCACCTCCTGACGACCCAACGGGCCCGGATCATACTCAATCACCGACAGAGGTGAATGAGGTTTATGTGCAGCATAAGCTTTGATCATCAAGTGTTCTCCAATTAAACGAAAAGTAAATTACGCCAAGAGTATTAGCGAAGATCAGTCGATTGACACAGCTATCAGGTATATTTTTGCGGTTTTTAAGCGACTTTAATTGGATCCACTCCAGGATACGAAGATAAGCCCCTCTATTGAACATTTTTCATACAGCAAAGACTGTTTCTTCTAACTGATTCAGGTATAATCCGCGCACTTTTTTTTCCGGCCCTTTTACTTTGCAGGATTTACATGACAGTCGAAACCTTTGACCCATCACAAACCACCACACTGGAAACGCCAGTGAAAAGTCTGACCGCACAGGCACAAGCCAATGGCTCAGGCGCAAAAATTGGGTTTGTAAGCTTAGGTTGCCCAAAAAACCTAGTGGACTCAGAGCGCATCCTCACTCAGTTAAAAACTGAAGGTTATCAAATAGTCCCAAGCTATGATGATGCCGAACTTGTCATAGTCAACACCTGCGGTTTTATCGACAGCGCAGTGCAGGAATCCTTGGATACCATAGGCGAAGCGTTGGCCGAAAACGGCAAAGTGATAGTGACTGGCTGTTTGGGCGCGCGTGAAGATGAAATACGTGAAGTGCATCCTAATGTATTAGGCATCACTGGCCCACATGCTTATGAAAACGTATTAAAGCAGGTGCATGATTTTGTGCCTAAGCCAAAATACGATCCATTTATTCAGCTGGTACCGGATCACGGCATTAAGTTAACGCCCAAACATTACGCCTACTTAAAAATTTCTGAAGGCTGTAACCACCGTTGTACTTTCTGCATTATTCCTTCGATGCGTGGCGACTTGGTCAGCCGTCCTATTGGCGAAGTACTGGACGAAGCAGCACGACTGCAAAAAGCCGGTGTCAAAGAGCTGCTGATTATTTCTCAGGATACCAGCGCTTATGGTGTGGATGTAAAACACCGCACAGGCTTCTGGAACGGCCAGCCAGTCAAAACGTCGATGCAATCTTTATGTGAAGCATTAGCCGATTTAGGTATTTGGGTTCGCCTGCACTATGTTTATCCGTACCCGCATGTCGATGATGTGATCCCATTAATGGCGCAAGGTAAGTTATTGCCATACCTGGATATTCCATTCCAGCATGCCAGCCCACGTATTTTAAAACTGATGAAACGCCCAGGCCAGTCTGACCGCGTGCTGGAGCGCATCAAAAAATGGCGCGAAATTTGTCCTGAACTGACCATTCGCTCTACTTTTATCGTCGGTTTCCCAGGTGAAACTGAAGAAGAGTTCCAGGAATTATTAGACTGGTTAGAAGAAGCACAGCTCGACCGTGTTGGTTGCTTTAAATACAGTCCGGTCGAAGGTGCTAAAGCCAACGACTTGCCAGATCAAATTGCCGAAGAAGTGAAAGAAGAGCGCTATCACCGCTTTATGGAAACTCAGCAGCGTATCAGCGCCGCTCGTTTACAAAGCAAAATTGGCCGTACTATTAAAGTGTTAATTGATGAAGTGGATGACGAAGGCGCCATAGGCCGCAGCTTCGCAGATGCTCCTGAAATTGACGGCGCTGTGTATTTAAATGGTGAAACCTCATTAAAACCGGGCGATCTGGTGGATGTAGTGATTGAAGAAGCTGACGAATACGATTTATGGGGCAGCTTAGCCGAATAAGTACTTAAATAAATTGCTACGAAAGAAAAACGGCCTGTTGGCTAATGCCGATCAGATAAGCATTTTTCAGATCGGTTGACCGATCCAGTGGTTG